>JBMLTP010000263.1:0-6060 GCA_049239885.1 Crocinitomicaceae bacterium | reverse complement strand
AAAGGAAATTGGATCATTAAACCAACCTTCTCAAATGCTTTTGGTTTTCAAAACGGACTTGCATTAGTTAACAAAGGATCTGATAATTATAATTTTGAAAAAGATGGGTATTTCATTAACAAAAATGGTGATGAAGTTTCAAAATGGTCTGATTATGAATTCGAATTTGCTTACCAAGGTAAAATGGCCTTAGCGACTGATAAAAAAGGAGATAAAACCAAATACGGATTATATTCTTTTGAAAAAAAGAAATTCATTACAAAAGTAGAATATGAAGTAAACAACTATTTATTTGGTGAAATTGATCAATCAATTCCTTTGTTTCCAGTGAGTAAAAATGGTAAATGGGGATTCATTGATGACAAAGGAAAAATTAAAATCCCAATGAAATATGATAATGCACTTCCATTTTCAAACGGATTAGCGGCTATAAAACTGAATGAAAAGTGGGGTTTTATTGATTCAAAAGGAAAACTTATTATTCCTTGTAAGTTCAATTATATTTTACCATTTCGACATGAACGAGCGGTTGGAGACTTTTCTTTTATTGATAAAAAAGGGAATATACTAGACATTCAACTAAATGAAGAATACAAGCTGTTTTTTGAAGAAGGGATGACGAAATGGGACAGCGAATTTATAGGCTTGACAAATGAGCAAGGCAGTTGGGATGTTCTGAATTGGAAAGGAGAAGTCATTTGGAAAGGAAACTGTGAAGGAGAATTGACTTGTTTTCCAAAAGGTTCGATTGTCAAACTAATGGATGGCTCGTCCAAACGAATTGAAGAAGTTAAAATTGGTGATGAGTTAAATTCTTATGAGAACGGTAATCTTGTTTCATCGAAAGTTATTGAAATTGAAATTCACGAAAATACGAAACAAGCCCTTTTTGAAATTTCATTTGATAATCCAAATTTAATATTTGCAGACTTATCTAATTCTTTCTCAACTCAAACAAATATCTTGAAAATAACAGGAAACCACCCGATTATCACCACAAATGGAAATAAAAAAGCACAAGATATTCTTCCAACTGACGTATTATTTTATTTCGATCCTACAACTAATGAATTTTCAGAGGTAAAGATTAGATCGATTTCAAAAATACCATTCACTGGAAAAGTATATAATCTGAAAACAACTTTACCAAATTACATCGTTGAGAATATCGTTGTGATGATGAAATAATTTTAAACCTTACCTTGCCTAAGTTGTTTGATATCAAAAAGTTTTCATGTTGAAATTTGAAATTATTTTCGCTTTTACATTCATTTACCCCATGCTCAAAGCACAACAAACTAGAACACCCGAGGCTGTTGTTGAAGAAAATCTCGACTTTTACAATCAACGAAACTTAGAAGGATTCATGTCCTCATTTTCGGATAGTATTGCTTTGTATAATTTTGGAAAAACAACAGCAATCGCTGAAGGAAAAGAAGCCATTCGGAATTTATACAAAGGCTTGTTTGAAGCTTCTCCAAAATTACATTCCACCATTTTACATCGTTCAGTAATTGGAAATAAAGTCATTGATCACGAATCCATTATTGGCCGAAAAGGCAGTGAAGTTCCCATTGAACTTGTCATGATTTACGAAGTTTTAGGAGATAAAATTGTGCGCATGACGGTGATACGCGAGTAAAATCTTTCCTTAATTTAGCGCATGATTCATTGGAAAAACAATTCACAACCATCCGCTCCTTTTCTAGCGTCTATCTTCAACTATTACCTTTCGGAAAACTTGGAAGGTTACGCCGAGTATGATGAGTTGACCTTGAACCTAGTGCAGGAAATGCCTGGTTATTTGGGGTATGAAAGCATGAAACACGAAGGTCGTGGCATGTTTATCAGTTATTGGAAAGACAACGAATCAATTAAAGAATGGGCCATGCATCCGATTCACATCGAAGCGAAAAAACGTGGAGTAGAAAAATGGTATCGTTATTACCACAGCATGATTGCGGAGGTAAATCGGTTTCATGTTCATGATTTGACAAGTCAATCTTGAAATTAAAACATATATTTAAATTCAATCTAACCAACCTTTTGCCTTTTTTTTGCATCAGTAAATAAAAATTAATTCGCGATTAATTGACTGAGGAAGAGTTGATACGGGCTTGTATCGAGGGAAACCAACGAGCTTGTAAGGAATTGTACGAACAAAATAAAGGCTGGCTTTATGCCATTTGTTTGCGCTATCACAGAAACGCGGTGGACGCTCAAGACAGTCTGCAAGAAAGTTTCATTACAATTTACCGAAATCTTCATTCATTTAAAGCAGAAGGAAGTTTCAAAGGATGGATGCGCAAAGTAACAGTCCGTTGTATTCTATCTAGTTTTCGAAATAAAAATAAAATCATAGAGAGCGACATTGAATCTCAAACTGAACCTATTGATATTTCACTTCTCAATTCATTGGAAAAAGAGGAATTAACTTTTCTTATTGAACGTTTGCCTGCTGGAAGAAAGCAAATTTTTGTAGCTCACGCCATTGATGGTTTTTCACACAAGGAAATTGCTGAAATGCTCTCTATTTCCGAAGGAACTTCAAAATCACAATTCTTTCATGCACGAAGAGAGTTGAGAGAAGCATTGGAAAAGGAAATTGTAATCGCTAAAAACATGGAACATGAATAAAGATACTCTAAATTCTAAAGACGATTGGGAGGGTGTATTGGCCTCTCGATTTGAAGAGGATATTCAGTTGCCCCCAGTTGAAAACTGGACGGGTGTAGAGAAAGAATTATTTCCCACGAAAAAAAGGAGATTTGCTGCACTTTGGATTGCCGCATCTGTGCTTCTTCTCGGAGGACTTGGAGTATATTTCTTCCAGAGATCGACTGTTTCTGATACCAAAATCAAAGTAAAAATTGAACCTCAAAAAGTACTGAATAAACCAAAAAATAAACCCCAACAAAAGTTAGTTTTGACTGAAAAAGATGGGGTATCTAAAAGTAAAAATGCAGAATTAAAAGTTAATAGCGAACGAATTCCGTCTTCATCAAATCAAAAGATACAAAATAAAAATATAGAAATTGCATTTTTAGAAAATAGGATGTCAAATTCAAAAAATAAATCAGGTAAATCCTCCAAAAGCAAGAGAAACGTTAGTAACAATGAAAATCAAACAACAAATTCTTCAGCTAATTCAACTTTAACTACGGAAATCGGTAACAATAAAAATGAAGAATCTCAAAACCATGAAAATAGCGATAATGAAACAATAACTTATACCAACATTTCTTCAGAAAATTCCTCTATAAATGCTAAAATACAAGATTGGAACATTCGTTTAAAATTGCTTCCAGTTCAATTAATTTCAACTGTACAATTTTATCCAATTCAAGAAGAAACTAAGAAAGATAAAACTGATTTTAAACCCTACTTTTCGCTACAAGTAGCACCATTAATTGGTAGAAATATCCGAATTATTTCAGGCTCATTCAATAGCAATAATACCAATTCAAACGCATTGGGAGACCGTCGTGCTTCATTGCCAAAATATGGATTTCAGACTGCTTTAAATTATCATTTAAACAAGCGATTATCCATCAAAACTGGTTTTCAATTGGCGGAAGGAGATTTTCAATCGCGCTGGTTTTTCAAGTATTTACAAATTGATCCTACCACCAATGATATTCGATTAAAAACTACTTCAGGTGAGGCAAGTACCACAGACCCTACTTTACTTCAGAGTATTACCAACGGGACTTCAGGGATTTACAAATTGAGAATAAACCATGCTTTTTCCTTGTATTCCATTCCAATTGGAATCACATATCGTTTTACTGGTCAGCGATTTTCACCTTATATTAGAACTGGTTTAAACATGGAGTTCTTTGGTAGGCGAACCTTGTCACTTGATGTTTTGGAAAATGGAATTGCAAGGAATATCGAACTCAATTTGAACCGACCAAGCAACCGTTTAAATCTGCAAGCAATGTTTGCTCTTGGACTTGAAACAAGCGTCAATAACAAATGGAGTCTATTTACTGAGGCTGGGTATTACGTTCCACTAAATCAATATGTAAATTCAAATGGATATTCGGTTAGGATAGCTGGATCAAGTATTTTGGGAGGTGTGAGGTATGAATTTAAAAAATAAAAATCAGTATAACCAACCTTTTTCTTAAAATAGTCCTCTAACAATCAAAACAATAAAAATTTAAATCATGAAAAAAATCTTTTATTTCGTATTTGCGGCAAGTACTTTGTTCAATCTTGCTTCATGTAATAAGTTTAACGAAGAAACACAATCCGATTCGGAAGATGTATTAAAAATGGAGATGGATGAAAATGATTTCTTGAAAGAAGAGGAAATTGCTTCCAATCCTTGCTCCTTTGATTACGCTTCTCTTTTGGCTCCATGCGCAGTCGTTACAGAATCTTCCAACACGTTTCCAAAAACAGTTACGATTGATTATGGAACAGGATGTGTTGGTCAAAATGGACTAACCAAAAAAGGAAAAGTCATTATCAATGTCTCAGGTGATATGCGTGTTGAAGGAAATACGAGAACCGTAACATTTGAAAATTTCTATATTAACGACGTAAAAATTGAAGGTTCGAGAAATGCAGAAAACATTGGGCTTAACAATGTTGGAAATATGGTTGTGAAAATAACTGGAGATATTACAGCAACAAATGGCGAATTGACAAGAAGTAGAAGTTTTACACGCTATCGCGAGTGGATTTCCGGAATTACAACCTGTGATATTATCGACGATGAATTTCATGTGACTGGTTCAGGAACTGCAATTGGTAGAAGAGGAATAGAAATACCTCATGCCATAACCGAAAAAATAGTATTGAAACCAGGCGAATGTAATTATCCGTTATCAGGAAGAGTAGACATAGGTAATGAATCACGAGGAGTAATTCTTAATTTTGGTAATGGAACTTGCGACAATATTGCAGAGGCTATTACAAAAAGAAGAAACAAAACCTATCAAATTGACTTAGATACGAGAAGAATTATTCAATAATTCAAAATTTCACAAACCAAACAAAAACCACGACTTAATTTCGTGGTTTTTGTAATTTTAGAGTAAATAAATTTAAATGAAATATTTCATAATCAACTTTTTACTAATAGTATTTGCTCAATTTAGGCTTTTTGCTCAATCTTTTGATTCAAACCTATCCACAGATCTACAATATACAATCGATAGTTTTCGAACTGCGTACAACCTCAAAGGGATTTCTGCCAGTGTGTATTTACCCAATCAAGGAATATGGCAAGGAGTTACGGGAGAATCTCATTCCGGAGTTCCGATTACAACTCAAACTGGATTTGGAATTGCAAGTAACACAAAGTTATTTGCGGGCGTGCTACTTCTCAAATTGGCTGAAAATGGATTACTTACGCTGGATGATTCACTGCATCAACATTTACCCAATTTCAATAACGTAGATTCTACTATTACAGTTCGCCAATTACTAAACCATACAAGTGGATTGAGCGATGTAAATATTGCCGGCTACCCCGATTCTATGCTAGCAGATCCCAATCGCATTTATACACCAACTGAAATTGTTTCTTGGGTTGGCCCACCTCTTTCAGCACCAGGAACAGATTGGTATTATTGCAATACAAATTATTTGCTGGCAGGATTGATTGCCGAAAGTGTCACCGGACAAAGCTTTAGTCAACTGTTGCGCGATAGTATTTTAACTCCTCTTCAATTGGATAGCACCTATTTGGCTGTATATGAAAGCAGTTCAGTAATTGCCGCTCATCCATGGCAAGGAGGGATGGATTTTTCTTCCACGCCACGTACATCGATCAATAGCGCGGCTTGGTCGGCAGGAGCCATGTATTCTACCTCGGGCGAAATGGCACAATGGTACAAAGCTTTAATGAACGGAGAGGTTCTCAATCAAAATTCATTGAACGAAATGACAACTTTCGTTGGATCGGGAAGTTATGGAGTTGGAATTAGTGAATCAACTATTTTAGGTAGAACTATTTGGCAACACGGGGGCACAATTTGGGGTGGATATAACTCATCCATGATGTATGACGTGCAATCAGGCTCTGTGATTTGTGTGCTCATCAAT
>JBMLTP010000262.1:0-4654 GCA_049239885.1 Crocinitomicaceae bacterium | reverse complement strand
TGCGATTTATTTCTCATTGGAATTCGAGTTAAGTTCGTTTAACAAGGATTGAAATCGTAATTGAATTTTCTCAAATCGACTTTTATCTAATTCGTATTCACCATACCATACCAAATCAAAAATTCGGGTGCAATCGGCAAATGAGTTTTTGATGGTTCCTCGCTTCATCTCGAACAAATATTCGTGATTTGTTTTTTCGCGTTTCCACTTTATCAATTCCCGCACGATTAAAAGTTGAAGAATTAACGTGAAATAAATACGAATGCATTCTCGGTAGTTCTCATTAATTAACGCATTTTCAAGTCGGATGTCTAGCTCAGATTTTGTAACGATCTCTGGATTCCAATCATCATCAAATTCTTGAATGAACTTTGGATTCGAATTTTGTTTTTTCAACCAAAAATAAAGCCCTGTAATCACTGCCGCAAATAGAAATAGAATAAGAATCGTTTTCCAAGTGGACTGTGAAATTTTCGTTGGATCAGGCGCATCAACATCGATATCTGGCTCATTAATTTCAGGTGGATCAAATTCAGGAGGCTCTGCCATTTCGGTTTTTTTCATTTCCTTCTTGGAATTCTTTCCAGAACCTTTACGGCTCCTTTTAATGTGCTCCTCAAAATCTTGACTACTTACTTCTTCCTGATCCGAAACAGTTCCATCTTCCGAAACATAATGTGGCGCATTACTCCACCAATCGCGAGGTTCTTTTTTGTTTGGATCTTTTCCGAATTCTATTTCACGCTGCGTTTTATTCCATCTTTTTTCAAGGTCAGAACTGTTTTGTGCCTTCAATTTTAAAAGCGAAAAACAAAAAACGATTGCTATGTAAAATCTAATCCTCAACTTCCGTTTCTTTAAAACGATTTCTTTTTCCGAAATTCTTAAATTCTTTGTACAATGATTTGGCAGTTTTTATTTCTTGCATATTTGAAAACAGGAAGCACGTTGAAATAGTATACAATGGAATAGCCATCATCAATACAACGACATAAATGGTTTGTCTGAGAATATTTGCCCAAAAAACTCCGTTTAAACCATAACTTGAGGTGATTTTCTCAATGAATTCAGCAAGCAAATCCAAAATATCAGGAAATAACTCTACACCACGGTATTCGTTTTGAAGACTTCCAATAAAGGCGATTGGCTGAGTAAATACCGCCAAAATTGACAATATAACGATGAAAGTAAGCAAAGAAACGATATAACTTGAACCGCTATATTTGAAGCCGTTTTTGATGTTGGTTCTCCAATTATCAGTTCCTAAACTAACTGACGGCAACACAAGCAGAAATAAAGGAAATAAGACTAGTAGTGGAAGAGAAATATACCAAGGTAAAATGAATAGTAACAAACATGGAATCAAATTAACCAAATAGATTGCGATTAACCTTTTTTTCAAAAAAACCTTAAATGGTTCAACCGATTCGTTCAAGCTCGAATATACATGCAGAATCGAAGCCTGAATTAAGGAAAAAAGAATGGTCCAAATGAAAAAGGAAATGAAGTCAAAGGTATTCCTAAAGCCAAATCCAACTATAAATTCCAATTGACTAACCCAATCAAAATAGTAAACATAATCTTGATCATTGGGAAAAAGAAAGTCGCGGAAATAAATTAACGCCAAGGCAATCGGTAATAAAAACACCCAAATGAATGGCATAAAACGCTTAAAGTGAATTTGATAGAAAAAAAGTGAATCACGAATCAACTCACTCAACGAACGGATTTTTCCAGAAATAAACTCATACTTATTTACTCCTGTGAAATCCTCCTCTTGCGCCAAAAGATGTGGGTTTTTCTTTGCCACGTAGAAAGGATATGCGACAAAAAAGAAGAGCATCAATCCAAATGAAAATGAAATGATGAACCATTTCGACCAATCAGGCAAAGTATCGTAATGATGTGTTACGTAACTTTCTAGAAATCCAGCCGCAACGATGAAGGGAACGAGGCCCAACATGATTTTAATTCCTCTTTTAACAGAAAGTTTAAATGATTGAAAACGGGAGTGTGTCCCTGGGAAAAGCCATCCATTTCCAGCGGTAATACCCGCTCCACCAGCAAGCACAATCGCCGAAATCTCGAAAGCTCCGTGAATCCAAATTCCCAAAAAACTGGTAATCAACAATCCTTTCAATCGAAAATAATATTGAAACGCACCCAACATTACGCCATTCGAGAATAACAGCAGATGCGTTCCTAGTGTAAAAAATAGACCTGCAAAAAAAGTTAGAAAAGCGACAGCAATGTTATTTGTTGTAATGTTAATAAACATCGCTAATTGGTCACTATCCTCATAGACGCCTAACGGGTTTCCTGCCTCAATATTTTGAATCGTCATATCAACATACGAGTCACCCATTACCATTCTCGGGAAATCTGGGTTAACTGCCGTTGAAACGACGCCGATACCTACATAAACTAAAAAAGCAATTAGCGCTGTCAATAACGATTTTCTTGACCTGTAAACTTCTAGGGGAAGAGAAATTGTAAGTTCCTTGACTAAGCTCCGGAAAGAATCGCGTTTGAATTTATTAACTCCGATATAAACTTTTTGTCCAAGTTGATTGAGGTAAACCCTTACCGTTCTTCTGAAATAATGTGTTTGCGCATAACCCAAATCATCTGTAATATCCAGATATAAATCAGCTAATTCATCAGGCTTGGCATCGGATGATTCATTGAGTTTTTCGAAACGTTCCCATTTTTCTTGATTTTCTCGAATGAATCTAGTTTCTTTCATTTGACAAATTACGATACCCGATTGAATTTCAACTAAAGGTATTAAAATATTGGTTAATCAATTCCTTTGGTGTCTATTTCAAGTTTATCGAAATCGTAGTCCTCTTCCTCGTCGTATATGTCGAAATAAGGTTCTTTGAATGATTTGGTAATCACTCTTCTTTCAAGGCTTAATAGCAAAGAAGGTAAAATGATAAGATTTGTGGCCATTCCCACTAAAATGGTTATCGAGACGAGTAAACCAAGACCTTTCGTACCACCGAATTGAGAAAAAACGAACATAATAAATCCAAAGAATAAGATTACTGATGTGTAGAAAATTCCCAAACCTGTTTCGCGCAACGATTGAAGAATGGAATATTTGATGTCCCAAGCGTGCTGTTTCAATTCCTGCCTATACTTCGCTAGAAAGAGAATCGCATTATCAACCGTAATTCCAAGAGCGATTCCGAATACCAATAATGTCGATGGTTTTAATGGAATTTTAAAATAACCCATAATTCCTGCTGTAAAAAGCAATGGGATTATGTTTGGAATCATGGAAATTAAGATAATGGTAAAAGATCGGAATAAAAATGCCATTAGCAAAGCAATTGAAATAATTGCAAAAACCAAACTCTGAACAAGGTTAATGAAAAGGTATTTTGTTCCCTCTGCTGCAACGACGGATGTTCCCGTGAATGTTAAATCATAATATTCTTGATTAATGGCCGTTCTCAGTAACTTATTAAAGTTGGGTTTGTTTTTATAAGCATTAATCTTTTCAGGATCTAGGTTGAACGCGTATTCCAATTCATCATTTCCCTTTGATATAATCGAAATAAGGTTGCTGAATACCGCAGAATGTTCATATAGAATTGAATCGATGGCCGATTTGTCTCCTTTTTCAACTTTTGAAAATAAGCGCTCCAATGACCTTTTATCTGGATTCAGAATTTCATCAACCTCTCTTCTCAACGAATCAACTTTATCCGCGACCTTGTAAGAGCCCACGTCTTTCATTTGCATGCGAATTCGCAAGGTATGATGCGCCGTATCTACGAGGTTTTTCAGCGAGATATTTCCTTCATTAATTCCTTCTGCATCAAATTTATCTACGTATTTCTTCAGTCTTAATTTGTCCTTATTCGATATGATCTTATATTGCTCCGGGTTATTTCCATAATACGCCATATTTATGACTTTAATGAAATCAACCATTGACAGACTTTTGGAAAATAAGGTATCTCGAGTAAAAACAGCTTGGATTTCTTCTACTTTTTCTAAGGTTTCGGTAGAAAATAAACGACCTTTTCGCTTGTAATCAATCGTGACTTCAAACGGAATGGAACCTCCGAAATTCTTTTCAATGAATTTCATATCCAATAAGATAGGGTCTTTTTTAGGAAGATCACTCGTTACATTTCCTGTTGAGATGATTTTGGTCATTCCAAAAATACTTACCACTAATATTGCAACAGATCCAACATAAACCCAACGACGGTATTTGGTTATAATGATCACAATGTATTCAATAAATCCTTGTGAATAAACGCGGTAAAGATGTTTTAAATGTCTAGGTTTTGGTGGTTTAGAAATGGAAGCCATTATGGGAATGATGCATATGGAAAGGACAAAAACCACCATGATGTTCAAACTAGATATGATACCAAATTGAGCCAATTTTTCAGAGCTGGTGAAAGTACAAAAGCCAACAGCTGTCGTTAAATTCGTTAAAAAAGTAACCGAACCAATTCTACGGATCATGGTAAATAAAGCCCTGGTTTTATTGTTGAATTGGACGTATTCCTGATGATATCTGGTAATCAGAAAAACACAATTTGGAACACCAATTACAATAAGCAAAGGCGGAATCAACGCCATCATAATTGAAAGTTGGAAGCCAAAAAGAGCGATACTCCCAAGTGCC
>JBMLTP010000261.1:0-7852 GCA_049239885.1 Crocinitomicaceae bacterium | reverse complement strand
ACTCTGGAATCAACTTTAATGCATTCTCCAATTCAGTTGAGTCATTGTAAAAAACCTTTGTTCGAATTCTGGAATCGAGCACATTGCTTTCGTTCAGAATTAGTTCAATCTCCGTTTTATTTCCAATCCAGAGGACTTCAAATGGAAAAGAATTAAGTGTTGAGTTGAGTACATCAATATTCGGATAAACCCAACTAAATGCATCCATTCCAAATAACTTCCCTTGCGATTGCATAGAAGTTTCATTCATTTTTAGCAAGCCAATTTGACGTGCTGCAATTAAATGTGACTCAATTCTTTTTAATTCCTGTTCACTCATATAGAAAATTTATAACATTCTCACTGCTTGTTTAAACTGGTTACCACGATCTTCATAGTTCTCAAAGAGATCAAAGCTTGCGCAGGCAGGAGAAAGCAATACCGCCTCATCCTTAGACGCCAAGCGATAACCATAAGCAACCGCTTCTACCGCAGAACTAACTTCAACAATTGTATCTACAACTCCAGAAAATGCCTCAACGATTTTATGATTGTCAACGCCAAGACAAATGATTGCCTTAACCTTCGATTTTACTAAATCCATTAATTCGTTGTAGTCATTTCCTTTGTCTACACCCCCAACGATCCAAACAGTTGATTTTTCCATACTTTCCAACGCAAACCAAGTTGAATTGATGTTTGTAGCCTTTGAATCATTAATGAATTCAATTCCGTTTACTTTGGCAACGAATTCGAGTCGGTGCTCAACGTTCACAAAATCTTCTAGACTTTCACGCACGATATCCTTACGGATTTCAACAATTCGGGCAGCGATTCCAGCAGCCAACGAGTTTTGGGTATTGTGCTTACCCTTCAGAGCTAATTCATGAATTGACATAGTTAATTGATCTTTTATGTTTATTGTTAATTGTTTCTCAGTTGCATATCCTCCTACTTCAATTGTTTCCTTTAATGAAAAAGGAGCCAAATTCATAGAAAGTTTTCGGGCTTTTATTCCCGCTTGAATGATTGGGTCATCGTAGTTATAGATAAACCAATCTTCGTGTGTTTGATTATTTAATATGCGGAATTTTGAGTCCACATATTTCTGCATTTGGTATTCGTAGCGATCAAGGTGATCCGGCGTAATGTTGGTTAATATCCCGATTTCAGCTTTGAAGTCAAACATATCATCGAGTTGAAATGAACTCAATTCAATGACATACCAATCATGATCTCCTTCTGCTACTTGCTTGGCAAAACTGTATCCTACATTACCAGCTAATCCAACGTCCCATCCTGCTTTTTTTAGAATGTGATGTGTTAACATGGTTGTGGTTGTTTTTCCATTGCTTCCGGTTATGCAAATTTTCTTTCCCCTCGAGTAATAGCCTGCGAATTCAATTTCCGAGATGATTTTTACTTCTCTATTCCTCAAACCAACGATTAGGGCAACATTATTCGGAATTCCAGGCGATTTTATTACTAAATCTGCTTTAAAAATTCGGTCTTCATCGTGCGTTCCTTCTTCCCATTCAATTTGTTCATCAATCAGCGTTTGTTTGAACTCTTCTTTGATTTGACCTTTATCAGATACAAATACATTCCACCCCTTCAACTTGGCTAAAATTGCAGCCCCGACTCCGCTCTCACCGGCGCCCAAAATCACGATATTTTTACCTGTTCCGTTCAATTTATCTCAATTTCAGCGTTACAATCGTTACAACTGCCAATAGAATCGCCACAATCCAAAAGCGTGAAACGATCTTTGCTTCGTGAATTCCTTTTTTCTGGTAGTGGTGATGAAGCGGTGCCATGAGGAATATTCGTCGGCCCTCGCCGAAGCGTTTTTTGGTAAGTTTGAAATAACCGACTTGCAACATC
This sequence comes from Crocinitomicaceae bacterium, assembly GCA_049239885.1. Taxonomy (GTDB): domain Bacteria; phylum Bacteroidota; class Bacteroidia; order Flavobacteriales_D; family Crocinitomicaceae; genus UBA952. The sequence continues at coordinate 5,989 of JBMLTP010000261.1, read as the reverse complement.
ACCGATAAATTCTCAATCAAGAAAATTCCACATAGAACGGGAATCAGTAACTCCTTTCGAATCGAAATGGCAAATACAGCTATGATTCCGCCAAGCGCCAAACTTCCCGTATCACCCATGAATACTTGGGCAGGGAAGGAGTTGTACCATAAAAATCCAATACACGCACCTACGAAAGCACTGATGAAAATCACCAGTTCCTCTGCGTGAGGAATGTACATCACGTTCAGGTAATCAGCGAATTTGGCGTGTGAGCTAACGTAGGCTAAAACCGCTAAAGCAATTCCAATAATAGCAGATGTTCCAGTCGCTAATCCATCCAAACCATCGGTCATATTGGCTCCATTCGATACTGCGATGACGATAAAAATCACAATTGGAATGAACAATAACCAACCGTACGACTTTTGCCAATCACCTATTAACCAGTTGTAATTGAATTCGTTGCCTTTAATAAATGGAATCGTAGTTGTCATATCATCCGTTTTGATCCATTTAAAATCTTCGCCTTCGTTTTGAATGTGATGTTGGGAGACAAATTCTTCATCTGCCTGAAGCTTGTAATTTGCGGGAACTCGCTTGTGAACAACCACATTTTCAGAGAAATAGAGAATACATCCGACAATCAATCCAACACCTATTTGACCGATAATCTTAAATCTTCCTTTAAGACCTTCTTTATTTTTTCTGAATACCTTGATGTAGTCATCTAAAAAACCAATGAGACCCAACCAAATTGTTGAGATGATCATCGTTATTACATATACGTTGTGCAACTTGGCAAAAAGCAAAGTCGGTATCAGAATCGCACTCAGAATGATGATTCCACCCATTGTTGGCGTTCCTGACTTTTGAATTTGTCCATCGAGACCTAAATCTCGAACCGTTTCGCCAATTTGCTGCTTTTTTAGGGCTCCAATGATTTTCTTTCCGAAGAAGATTGAAACAATAAGCGATGTAATCAAAGCCATTGCTGCACGGAAAGAAATGTAGTCGAATAATCCTGCTCCAGGGAAATTCAATTTATCCAAATAATCAAATAAGTAGTAAAGCATTATTTCTTCAGTTGGTTAAACAATTCGTTCGTTATTTTCAAATCATCAAAATCGTGGCGAACTCCCATAATTTCCTGATATTTCTCGTGTCCTTTCCCAGCAATCAAAATGATATCTCCAGAATTAGCCAATGAAATCGCTGTTTTAATTCCTTGTTTTCGATCTTGAATGGTTAGGGACTTCAATTGTTGATTTTCATCAAGACCTGCTTCCATTTCCTCTAAAATGGTCGCTGGATCTTCAGTTCTTGGATTATCAGAAGTAAGTATGACTTTATCGCTCATTTCAGCCGCAATTGAAGCCATTTTTGGTCTCTTGGTTTTATCGCGATCTCCACCACATCCCACAACAGTAATGATTTGTTCTGATCCTTTACGAATACCACGAATCGTTTTCAAAACATTTTCTAAGGCGTCAGGAGTATGAGCATAGTCAACAATTGCAGTAATTCCGTTTGTACTTCGTACGTATTGAAATCTACCTTCAACTGATTCCAAGTTGCTTAATACCCTCAAAACCTCTAATTCTTCAATTCCTAAGATTGAGGCTACACCGAATACTGCCAATAAGTTGTATGCGTTAAAATCACCGACCAATCTCGAATAGACTTCCGTGTTATTGATTGTCATAACCAGGCCAGAAAGTGCATTTTCAATTACTTTTCCTTTGAAATCAGCAGGTGTTTTGAGTGCAAAAGAATGCTTCTTGGCAATTGTATTTTGTAACATTACCATCCCATTTTTGTCATCAGCGTTGGTAAGTGCGAAAGAATCTCTGCTTAACCCATCGAAAAAGGCTTTTTTCACTCGAATGTATTCTGCGAATGTGTTATGGTAATCTAAATGATCGTGCGTAATGTTGGTGAAAACGGCAATTTTATAATCCAAACCGGCAATTCGATGTTGGTGAACGGCATGCGAGCTTACTTCCATAAAGCAGTATTCACAGCCTGCATTTACCATTTTATCCAAAAGTTGATTTAATTCAACCGGATTTGGTGTTGTGTGCGTCGATGGAATTACTTCGTTTCCAATTTTATTGACTACCGTTGAAATTAATCCAGCTTTGTAGCCCAAATTCATAAATAGGTTGAATAGCAAGGTAGTTGTGGTTGTTTTACCATTCGTTCCTGTAATTCCAATCAATTTTAATTTCTTGGATGGATTTTCATAATAATTGCAAGCCATTAAACCAAGAGCTTCAGAAGTGTTTGAAACTAAAATAATCGTTGCATCTTCAGGTAATTCAACTTTTTCTTGAACCACAAAAATTCGGCATCCTTGATTGTAAGCTTGTTGAACGAATTGATGCCCATTGTTTGTAAAACCTACAATTGCAAAGAAAACCGATTCAGCAACGGCTTTTCTTGAGTCGAAAACCAAGTAAGTCGCGTTTTGCTCCAAACTTCCATTAATGAGTTTGTAATTGATGTTTTCCAATAACACATTCAATGCCTTCATCTCAATTCAATTTTTATCAATTGACCTTTGGTTATATCCGTTCCCGTCAAAATGGATTGCGAAACGACGCGTCCGTAACCTTTCATTTTCACAATCAAACCTCGACTTTCAAGTAAGTAAATAGCATCCTTTGCCGTCATGCCATACACATTAGGAACCTTGTCTTTTGGGATTTCTTTTTTGTTTAAATGCACTGAACCTTTTAATGTGTCTGTAGATAACCATTCACCTTCATAATTCAATTGATAGCGCACTTTTAAAGTCTTTAATACTGAAGTGATATCTCGTTTATTTCCATATTTAACCAAGGGAACTTGATTCGACTTTTGTTTTTTCTCATTGACAGCATCGTGGTATTTTAATGTCGAGGCATAAACTTTATTGGCGATTGCCGCGAAAACAGTTCCCGATACAGCAGCTCCGTAATAAGCAACTTTTGGTTTTGAAATCACAACAATACAGGAGTAAATCGGGTCGTCGGCTGGAAAATAACCAACGAATGAAGCTTGGTATTCACTTAATTTTTCTTCAGAAGAATAACCGCCTTGACTCACTAGTTTGGCAGTTCCTGTTTTTCCTGCAATTTTAAATTCCATACTTTCCAAAGCCGCTCCTGTTCCATCAGTCATGACTCCTTTCAGACACTCTTTCATAGCGTCTAAGGTCGGTTGAGAACATATTTTTTCATTTAAAACATACGGTTCGAACTTTTTAATCGTTTGGCCAGAACGTCTAATTTCTTCAACGAACTGCGGGCGAAGAAACTTTCCGTTATTCGCAACTGCATTATAAAAAGCTAATGTTTGCAATGGCGTTTGTTGAATTTCATAACCAATTGCCATCATTGGAATAGTCAAAGACCACCACCCATTGTCTCCTGGTTGCAGATAATGAGGTTTTGGCTCCCCGCTTAAATCAATTCCGAGTGGATCTAGTAAGCCAAATTGTTTTAATCTTTCTAAAAACTGCTCTGGGTCTTTTCGGTAAGCATTGTAAATGATTTTTGCGATAACATTGGATGATTTTTCAAAAGAATGTTTGATTGTAATTCTCCCATAACCCATTCCATGATTTGAATCTGTAAATGTTTTACCTGGTAATACATAAGATCCAACAGCATCCACTTTATCCATGATATTGATCTTTCCATCTTCTAGCGCCGCCATTAGGGAAGCTAACTTGAATGTGGAACCAGGAACCTCCTTTGTTCCTATAGCGTGGTTAAATCCTTCAATGAAACTACCATCAGCTGCACGTTCGAGATTTGCCATGGCACGAACGAAACCTGTTTTCACATCCATTACGATTACACAACCATGCTCGGCTTTCATGTCACGTAATTGCTTTTCTAATTCTGAATGTGCGAACTCTTGAATATCCTTATCCAAAGTTGAAATAACATCCGCTCCTTCAATTGCCTCTTTGGTAATTTGTCCTGTTTTCTTCCAACCCGTAGATATTTTATGCTCTATCTCTTTTCCTTCTTCACCCTTTAAATAATTAATAAATGCTCCTTCAATACCAACTTTCAGTTCTTTTCCACTGTCATTCTTGTAATAACCCAATGTTCTTCTTAGTAAACTACCATTTGGAAATTGACGTTTGATGGTTTCATCGGTATCAATTAATCCGCCCTTCATTCTGCCTTCTCTGAAAATAGGAAGTTCACGAAGTAGTTTTCGCTCATCATTAGTCACATTTTTTTGAAGAAGCAGATAGCGAGATCCATTTTCCCGAGCAGAACGAATTGCATTTTCGTATTCGTGAGCTGTTTTTTTCGGATACATGCGACTAAGTCCTTGTGCTAGTTCAGAAACCTCAGCATCAAATAATTTCTGGTCAACAACTGTCGGATCCATATGAACATCGTAATAAGTCACCGAAGTCACAAGTGGCGTTAGATTATGATCCAAAATATCGCCCATCCGTGGAATCCGACTTACAGTTCGAACAGGTAAAGTCTCATCCGCAGCATCAAAAATGTTTTTTCTTCCCTCAAATTGCAGTGAAATCGTTTTGTATAATACAACGAGCATAATGAGTACGAATCCGAAATAAATCAGATACGCTCGGTAATACAAGAAATTCTTGTTGTCCTTACTCATTTACTTTCTTTTTAACTCGAATCACTTTTGTGGCGTTCTGCGTTTCCTTTAACTGTCGTTTTTCCAGTTTTTCAACTAATTTGTAGCGACGAGTAACCGTTTCTAGTTTTGCTTTTGATTCAATGTATTCCGCTGCGTTTTGATCAACTTCTTGCTGCGCTGCGTTGATGTCATCTGATAGTTGCTTTCCGTAATATCCTTTTCCAACAACTAATAAGAGAAGCAAAATCACGAAGAAAATGAAATTGAGGTTGTTTAAAACAAATTCACGTGTCAGGAAATCACCATTTAAAATCTGTGTAAGTGCACTCGTTTTTACAGAACGCTCCTTTTTAGAATCCTTTTTGGAATCTACTTTCGACTGATTTGTTGTCGACTTTTCTTCTTCTGAATATGCTATGTAATCGTTATCCGACATTCTTCTCTGCTATCCTTAATTTTGCACTTCTTGCTCGTGTATTGCGTTGAATTTCTTCTTCACTTGGCACAATTGGATGTCTCACAACCTCATTTAAAGGTTTCAAGACATTTCCGAAAAAATCTTTTTGAACTTCACCTTCAAATGAACCGCGCTTCATGTAATTTTTTACCAAACGATCTTCTAGCGAGTGATATGAAATCACGACTAATCTTCCTTTTGGTGCTAACATTTCTGTGGATTGAACCAACAGACTTTTTAATACTTCCAATTCTTGATTCACCTCAATTCGAATGGCCTGAAAAACCTGGGCATAGAACTTGTGATCTTTAAACTTTGGAGCGAAACGACTTAAAATTGACATCAATTCTGAAGTTGTCTCAATTGGTTTTTCCGTTCGCTTTAAAACAATTTCTTGCGCCAAAAGTCTCGCATTGGAGAGCTCACCATAATTCCTGAAAATCAAAGTCAATTCCCCTTCGCCATATGTATTGACCACTTTGAACGCCGACAATTCCGCATTTTGATTCATCCGCATGTCTAAAGCGGCATTTTCACGAATTGTAAACCCACGCTCTGCTTCATCAAATTGATGAGAAGAAACACCTAAGTCGGCAAGCAGTCCATCAATTTGCTTGATGTTTAATAAACGCAAATGATTTTTTAGAAACGAAAAATTCGCAGGAACAAAATGAAAATTAGGTACTTCCCAAGCATTCTTTTTAGCATCAGGATCTTGATCGAAAACGATAAGCCTTCCATGCTCATTTAATCGACTGAAAATCTCGCGAGCATGACCACCACCGCCAAACGTCACATCAACATATGTGCCCGCAGGATTTATCTGAAGCGCATCGATGCTTTCTTTGAATAGAACTGGTATGTGGTAAGTCGTATTATTCTCCATTGTCCAAATCACCCATTACTTCATCCGCTAAATCAGCGAAATTC
>JBMLTP010000260.1:0-4632 GCA_049239885.1 Crocinitomicaceae bacterium | reverse complement strand
GAACTAAGGAACATTCGAACTCCATAAAATTCCTGTAACTTTCTTTTGGAATTGGGATCAACAAGTTTTGAAAACTGTAAAAAACCAGGAAGAAAGATGTTTCTTTTGACTTCCGTTTTCTCAACTCCTAGTGTGTCGAGAACGGAAAAATTAGAATCTAAAAATGATGAACCGTTTAACAACTGATTGAATGTCAGTCCTGTGAATGTAAAAACCGTATCAGCCGAATATTGCTTCAGAGTCGTTGATAAGGAAGCGAAACCAATATTTTTACCTAAAAATTGATAATAGAGCGGATTGCCTTTTTTTGTCAAAACAGAAAATCTTAGATCTAAGTCTACTCCAACACCAAAACCTTTCATAAATGAAGATCCGTTTGTTAAGTCAACTTTTCCATCATAGGTAATCGCCATAGAATCTAAGTTTTGGGATTGGAATATTTCTCCAGTTCGAATATTCGCCTCACTAAAACCGGATAAATTGAAAAGATTCAATGAGATAGATGATTTGGATTTTTTATCTAACCAACCAAAACCTACTTTTTGAAAGGCGTAACTCGAGAATTTCGTCCCAGAAATGGATGCCGTATCACCTATGTAATCTTGATTTCCATAAAAAGTTAAATTGAATAGATCCTTTGAATATCTGGCACTTAAAAAAGAATAGTAACCTGCTTTAATTACAAATCCCCAGTTTGGATTTTTGAACAGCGAAACTGAGTAATTTCGATATTCAGCTTCTGCATTTAAATCTGAACCAAATTGATTCACTCCTCGATGGAGGTCTCGACTTTTATCCTTTATGTCAGTAGTGATTTCTCCTCCATAAAACAATTTTTGAGTAAGCGATTTATGCATGGATGTCGAAGCATAATCAGCTGTTCCTGTTAATACAATTTCATGCTTATGATTTATCAATGTATCGTGATAATTTGGCAGCCAAGATTGTGAAAACCCAAAATTGAAAAAGATTAAAAAGGAAAAAGAAATAACTTGTTTCATTAATAGATGATTGTTCCGTTGAGTTTTATATTTAGTTTGACAGCCAGATAAGCTCCGAATGGTATACTTTGTTGTTCGTTTATTCCTGTTTGATAATTTGGTGTATCAAAACGAGCCTCTACAAGGACGAATTTGATTTTACTCAGGTCAGAAACCAACGTTTCAGGAAGTACAAATTGAACACTTGATTTTTTTTCAAACAACCCATTTTGAGGATTCATATTGCCTAATTTACTTGAGGGTATTTGAGAAGATCCAATAATTGTATGCAAAATAAAGTTGTTTTCATCCATAAAATAGAGAACAGGCTCACATGATATTGGGAAGGCATTTGTAGCATTCAGTGTGATCGTTCCAGAATTCGCGTGGATTTTTGTCGGATCTTGATTTAGATCGAAATTAAATGTATCCCTTAACGTTAAACCGTCGGCTCCCAAAGAAAGAGGCATTTGAAGGTTTACTTTTACCTTGATTTTGCTGTTTGGAAAAATTTCATCGGCACCTCCTGAGACATTTCCCCACGGATTCAATTGAAACTGATAACCAATCTCATGTTCACTACCAAGATTTTCAATGTATTGTTCAATATTGCTATTGGTAGAATTGAATGATTTGGTTTGTTGACTCGGATTTAAGGAAGACCAACTTCCCGTTGCCGGAGAAACATAAAAATCTGAGCCAATTTCTGATGAATTGAGTGTAACAGAATTTGATGAATAGTTGGTGTTCTTTGCATGTGTAACTTTACCTTTGAGTGAAACTTTCATTCCGTTTTCGATGGAAAATAAGAGATTTGTTGCTGGAATATCTATTGATCCGCTTACGACATTATTAAAATAAGGAATTTGAAAGGTTGATGTGTCCGAAACAACTTGATTTCCAAAGTATCCTTTAGCGTAGTCGATTTCCAAATCGTAAAGGGTTCCATCAAATTTAAAATCATGTTGCGAATTAATTGAAACGACTGATCCATTTGGGTCTGTTTTAATGGCAAGTTTTGATTGTAATTTATTAAAACTAAATCCAGATTCACCTCGTAAATCAAGATCATAACCTGATAAGTCAAGGATTTCTTCTGAAGTCTGAGGTTGTGTAATTGAACCTGCATCAACTGAATATGTTTGCTCAAACATAACTCCGTTTTTTGTTGTTCCAGGTAATTGTATTGTGTAAAAAACTTTGGTTGCAAGTGGATTATAAACCTTCACTTTGATTTTTCCTTTCGCAGTCCGAATCTTTTTCAATTCAATCCCATTTAAATCAAATGTGTGCTCCTCAATTGAATTAACGAATGTAAAACCAGGTTGAACATTGTTAATATTGAGTAGCGGACTAAAAAACTGAGAAATCGTCGTGTCAGGGATTTTTATAATGTCTTTAATTCCAATGTCTAAAAGCGTGCGAGTCAAGTCAACATCTATGGTTGCCTGATCTGAGGATGTTAATGTCGAATCATTCATGAAGTTTGAAAGAGTCAACGTGTCAGAAACGATTGGAGCGCCCCAGTCGGTTGTCCAGCTTGTATCCTTCTTCTTACACGAGAATGCCAAAAAACAAATTAAAGTGATGTATAAAAAATTCTTCATTATAAGTTGGCTTGGGAATGCATTACCTTTCAAAAATATAACGAAAATACTATTTTAGGTCGAATTGACTTATGTTTTTGTTAAATTTGAATGTGGTTTTCAGTAGTTCTTTATTCCTTTTTTTATTTTTTCCACTATTTTTAATAGGATATGTTCTTCTTCCCAAGAAATTGAAAAACACGTGGATTCTGATATCCAGTTTGGCTTTTTATTACTGGGGAGCGCCACTTTTTATTTATTTGTTGGTTGCAGCTACGATAATCGATTTTTTTTTAATCAAGGAAATCCATCAGTCGGAAACGAGAAGTAGAAAAAAACTATTTTTAATCGCATCCTTGGCTTTGAATTTGGGTTTATTGGCCTATTTTAAATACGCTAATTTCTTTATTGAAAATGTTAATACTGCACTCGGAACCATTGGGTTTACTGAAATAGGCTGGACAAAAATCGCGTTACCAATAGGGATTTCGTTTTATACTTTTGAGACTTTGACTTACGCTATTGATGTTTACAGAGGCATTCACGCGCCTTTGAAGCGAATTCATCATTATTTACTTTACATTGTTTGTTTTCCAAAATTGATTGCGGGTCCAATTGTCAGGTTTAATGTAATTGCTGACCAAATTCCGAATCGGAATGAAACAATTGATAATCAGATTTTTGGGTTTTATCGCTTTGCAATCGGTTTGTCAAAAAAAGTGCTTATTGCAAACACACTCGGAGCATTTGCTTCAGAAACAATGAATTTGCCTTATAATCAATTGGATACATCAATGGCATGGCTCGGGATTCTTGCCTACACGTTTCAAATTTATTTTGACTTTTCAGGCTATTCGGATATGGCTATTGGTATCGGTAAAATTATGGGCTTTTCGTTCTCAGAAAACTTTGATAATCCATATAATTCAAGAAGTATTACCGAGTTTTGGCGAAGGTGGCACATGACTTTGGGTACATGGATGAAAAACTATTTATACATTCCTTTAGGTGGAAATCAAGTTTCGAGTAAAAATCGGTTATATTTCAACCTCATACTTGTATTTCTTCTATCCGGATTATGGCACGGGGCAAGTTGGAATTTTGTTATTTGGGGTGCTTTTCACGGGGTTTTTCTCATTTTGGATCGCATTTTTTTAGCAAAGGTTCTTGAGGCAATTGGCACTATTCCAAGTGTTTTATTCACATTTTTGGTGGTTATGATTGGGTGGGTGTTTTTTAGCTTGGAGAATTTTTCAGATGCTATCCATTACATCAAGGTACTATTTTCATTTAATTTCCATCTTTCTGAAATACCAATCGGAAAAGAGTTTGTTGTGACCTTAATTATTGCCGGGATTTTTTCATTTATTGGTTTGACAAAATTTGGTATAAAAGTTCAAACATTGATTTACAAAGAGTTTGATTATTCTGCTAGAAAGGCATTTGCTGCATTGTTTGTTGCGGTGGTTCTCTATGGGATTTCAGCTAGTTATATTACATCCACAGGCTTTAATCCGTTTATTTATTTTAGATTTTGATGAAAAATAAAAGAACTGAGCGGACGAAGAGAATTATGTTTTATTCAGTGTTAATTGGATTAAGCATTCCTTTCATTCAATTTTTAACTCATTTCGCAAACGAAAAAGCCTTGAAAGGTGCGATTGTCGAACCGATGAAGCCTGAATTAAACTGGGATAGTTTGCAAAACTGTGCGTTTCAGGAAAAGTTTGAGGAATATTATAATGAAAAGTTTGGTTTCCGACCAAGCTTTATTCGCTTAAATAACCAATTGAAATATTGGATGTTCAATAAAGTTCAAGCAAATGGTGTTGTAATTGGTAAAAACGGTTATTTATTCGAATATAACTACATCAAATCTTACTATGGATTAGATTATATAGGAAGGGATGGTATAGCCGAAAATGTTGAACGACTCACTTATATTCAGCGTAAATTAAAGGAAATGAACAAGACGCTCATTGTCGTTTTGGCTCCTGGTAAAGGATCGTATTTCCCTGAGTATTTTCCTGATTCATGTAAAAGAAAAAAAGGCCAAACGAATTATG
>JBMLTP010000259.1:0-5173 GCA_049239885.1 Crocinitomicaceae bacterium | reverse complement strand
GATTCAATCGTAGTAGGTTGCTGTTCTAAATAATCGAGGTACTCAGCAATCATTTCCTTTTTCTTTCCCATTTGGGCATAGAGATCGGCGTATTGAAAATTAAATGGATAGTAGCTTAACAACTTCTTTCCTTTGTCCAATACTGTTTTCGCCATTTCAAACTTTTGTTTGGATGCTAATGTTTGATAAATGTTGATGATTTGTGAAGGGTTTTCTGGCAGGTTATCAATGATTTCCTTGTAACTCTTTTCAGCTTTTTCCGCTTCACCAATATCTTCGTAGAATTGCGCTAGTATGACTTTCATATCATAGTCAGACCGATTTTGATTAATTTGTTTTTTCAAGAGTTTTTCTGCTGACTTATAATCTTTAGTCGAGACCAAACACTCGAAGTAGCGATTGAAATATACTTTTGTTGGGCTAGAATTGTAAATTTTCTCGTAATAGGGAAGTGCTTTATCCAACTCTCCTGACGCGTAATAATGCTGTGCCAATTGAATATCAGTTTCAGTCTGCGACCATGCGGCAGTTAAGCTAAAAAGAGAAAATAAAAAGATGATTAATCGCATTAGTTCTTTTTAGGCATGTTTTCTTTTTCCCACTTATCCATAAAGTCATTCAGTTCTTTTAATGATTTCCGAAAGCGGGGCAAGTCATTCTTTTTTCTAATTAAATATTGTTCCAAAAGCACTTTAATGATATTTACTTTGCTTTGCTCAAATGTAATGAATTCATCGTACTTTTTCTTATCTCCTCGTCCATTTTCTATATCCATTTTGAGGTTATACAAAGCTTGCTTTTCTTCACGAATGGAATTTGAAATCACGTTTGCTTCGTCAGACAATGTTTTCTGATTATGTTTTTTTTTAAATAACCTTTGGAGCTTTTTGAATTCATTAACCTTTCCTCCAAAATCCATATCAACGTTAGTTGGTTTGTAGTTGTTTTTCAAACGAATCATGCAGGAGTTTGCGGCCAATTGGTATTCTACAACAGAATCCATTTTGTTCTTTGTGAAAATACGGTTTAATGAATCAGTTTGTTCAATCATCTTCGTCAATTGTTCAATTTGTTTTTTCTTCATGGATGATTGGCATGAAGAAATGAATAAGATGCATAATGAAATAAATACGAATGGTTTCATTGTGTTATTTGTTTTGATTCAAATTTTGAATTAATTCTCGTGATTTTATTTTAAAATTTGCGATTTTATCTAAAAAATCAATCTTTTTTGTTCTAATCGAATTTATCTCTTTTTCAATCAGGTTGAACTTTTTTTCTTCAAAGTTTAAATTTTCATCATACAAATCACGTTTTCCAGCGACGTTTTCAATGTCGTTCTCCAAGTTCCCGATTGTACTTTTTTGTTCATCAAGTGCGCTTTTTAAATTTTCCATCCTGATTTTTAAAGAGGAAAGTTTCGAAATGTAATTTGCATATTTATCCACCAACCTAGCCTCTGTTTCCACTAACGTATCATCGGACGCGCGCATTGTTAGATCTGAAAGCAACTTGTTATTCTCTTCTATTTCCCGCGATAATTGGGGTTCATTAATCTGATTCAAGACAATCAATAGCGAGTCAACATTTTTAAGCAAGTTATTCACTCGATTCAGCTGATCTGATTTCTCCATATCAGCGCAAGCGAATAAAAGGCAAGACAAAAACACACAAACGAAAATTCGCATGAATAAAATTAAGGAATATCTGTTGGATGCGAAACGTATTGACAGAAATTAACGGAAAAGGAATTTTTAAAAGAATCATTCGAATATCCTTTAATTAAATCTAGCTTCGTCTTAGATGCAAAAGTCACCCCTCAATTTATTCCTGAAAAAGAATATTTTCACAGAGTGTTATAATTATTCTGTTTATGCGTTTGAAATCCCTAAAAAATAAATAACATATGATAAATATCTGGTTTAAAAAAGTTTCAGAACCCTATGGTTGGATGGGAAATATGGCTCCTTATCCAATTCAGTATGCCGGAAAGACGTGGCGAACGAGTGAAGCATTGTTTCAGTCGCTGAGGTATGCTGACCCAGCAATTATTGAACAAATTCGCCAACAAAAAAGTCCCATGGGCGCGAAATTAGTTGCAAAAAGTTCGGTGAATATTGTTCACAGGGTTATTGATGCCATGTCGCCGCAAGATTTATTGAATATGGAAATGTGCGTGTTATTGAAGTTTCAACAACATCCCGATTTAGCCAAGCTTTTAAAAGCGACTGATCCCCATCATATTTATGAGGACGCAACGGGAAGAAAAAAAGTAAATGATTTATTTTGGGGGGCGCACCGAGATTTAAACAATCCTGATTTTCTTATCCAAGGTCAAAATACAATGGGTGAAATTTTAATGCGCGTAAGAGCAATTATTTAGGCTCAACCAAAAATCAAAGCGCCTCCATTTTCATCAACGCTCATTTGAACCTCTTTTCCGAAAATCAATGCTCGGTTGTCGTCAATATGGCCCGCTGGAAAGTCGAAGCAAATCGGAATCTTCTTAAACGTAAAATGTTGCAAAACAATTTCTTCTACGGTCATTCCAAAAGGAATCGTAGTATCTTCCAATTCGGTCATGCCACCAATGACTAATCCTTTTATTTTATCCAAAGCGCCGCATTTTTTCAAAGCGAAAAACATCCGGTCCAAATGGTAATAGTGCTCTGCTAAATCCTCTAAAAACAAAATCCCATCTTCGAAATCGTAAGCGTCATCCGTGCCAATTAAACTATAAACAATACTGAGGTTTCCGCCAATCAATTTACCACGAACTGTTCCTTGTTTGTTATTGGCGTTGTTCGGACTTTTGATTTGGTATGATTTTCCTGTTAATGCGGCCAGCAAGGTTTCAAAAGTTTCAGGTGAGTTCTTCTCAAAATTCAACGACATCGTTCCGTGAATGCATTGCACGCCAAGATTATAAAGCCTGTGATGAAAAACGGTGATATCGCTGAAACCAATAATCCATTTTGGTTCACGTAAAATGTTTGCCCAACGTATTCCATCCAGAATTCGAACACAACCATAACCACCTCTGGCGCAAATAATAGCTTTTACCTCAGGATGATCGATGCCGTATTGTAAGTCCGTCATTCGTTCTTCATCTGTTCCCGAAAAGTAGTTGTATTGACCAAAACAATGTTTGCTTATTTCAACTCGGAACCCTTGCTTAATGAAAAAATCACGCGTGTAAAAAACGGGTGTTTCGTCAATCGCTTTTGCGGGAGCCGTTATGTAAATCAAATCCCCTTTTTTAAGTGGTTGAGGTGCTATCATTTCTTGGATCTTTGAATGATGGTTTCTGCAATCAGAAAATCAAAAGGTGTTGTAAGTTTGAAGTTTTCTTCATTGCTTTCTACAAGATGAATGGTATATCCAATTTCCTCCACAAGACAGGCATCATCTGTTACTTTTTCATGATAAGCCTGTTCATAGGCTTTATGAAGTGCTTCTGCCCGGAAACACTGCGGTGTATGAACTAACCGGTAATTAGATCGATCAACGGCATTGGTTGAATTTTCATTCGCCTGTCGAATTGATTCCTTTAACTTGAGCACAGGAATAACCGCTTCATAATGATTCAACGCGGAGAAACAGCGCTCCAGTGTTTCAAAACTAACAAATGGCCGAACGCCGTCATGCACAGCGATAAATGAACCCGAACATCTTTTTAATGCATTTTGAATCGAATGGTAACGTTCTTCTCCGCCATTTACGACGATGTGGGGCACTCGACAATAATACTTATCAATGACTGTTTCCCAATAACCTCGCCATTCGTTTGGAAGAGTTAGGATGATTTCAATATGTGGATCGTATTTAAAAAACAATTCCAACGTATGAACCAAAATGGGCTTTCCACCAAGCACTAAAAATTGCTTAGGTAAGTCACTTCCCATTCGTTTGCCAATTCCTCCAGCGGTTATAATTACAGATTTTTGCATCTTTATTCAAAAATAGTAAAATACATCTGCATAAATTTTTGTTTTTGTAAAATGTTTGAGATTCTCCACGCGATTTGACCTAACTTTGTCTTATGTTAATCGGACAGGATTTTGATAAACTGGAAATTGAACTTTTTGGACTAATCATCCAGGAACCAAACGGAGTAATTTCGGATCTTGTCATGTCCATTATTAGTATCATTTTGGGAATTCTATTAATTCGTAAATATGGTAAAAGTGAATTCGAAAAATGGTGGATTGCTTTTTTTATCTTATACGGCATTAGTGCTTTTCTAGGTGCTTTTGGACACGGATTTTATCATTATTTTGCCGCGTTGGGAAAAGTCCCGAATTGGGTAACAGGAATACCAATCATCTATTTCATCGAATTGGCAATGATTTCGTTGATAACTGATTTAAATCGAAAGAGGACGCTCAAGTTGTTGGCTTTATCCAAGATGGTTTTGGTTTACGTGATATTTACATGGATTTGTTTTACTGTTCCAATTGATGAAAAACCGAAGCTTCCATTTTTACCAATCGCCTTCAACACAATATTGGGAGTTACCTTGAGTGCCGGCGTGCTTGGATATCAATTTTACAGAAGAGAAAGTGCCTTCAAACAAATTGTAATCGGAGTAATCGTCATGGTTCCGAGCGCTTTCGTTTTTTTGATGAAAATCAACCCAGCTCAATGGTTTGATAAGAACGACTTGTCACATTTGTTATTAACGGTGGGAATTATTTTCTTTTATCTAGGGATTGTTAAAGTGAAAAAATCAGGATTTCTGAATCGACAGATTACCACTTAACGGATATCTTACCCATCGATTGACCTTCTTCCAATAATTGATGTGCTTTCGCAATTTCAGAATACTCAAAACAACCTCCTGAAATTACTTTCAATTCGCCTTTTTGATATAAGTCAACAACTTCCTTTAAGCAATTTTGAATAGTATGTGGTCGATTGTCTGCGATTTTCAGCATATTCACCCCAAGAATGTTCTTGGAAAGCATCATTAATTTTATGGGGAGCAATAGCCCCATTTTTCTCAGAAAATTGAGCGTTGAGAAGATTCCAAACTTCGCTCCAACCATTTCTGATCCACCGAAAAGGAATAAACGTCCGCCTGATCCAAGTAATGACAGGTCTTTTTTCATTGTTGAACCCGCTACTGGATTGAAACTGGCATCAAGCCGATCTCCTTTTAGAATTCGTTTTA
>JBMLTP010000258.1:0-2631 GCA_049239885.1 Crocinitomicaceae bacterium | reverse complement strand
GTAAGAAACAAGGATAAATTTGATGAAGTAATGCGAATATTTGGAATAGCTAACAGTATTGAAAAACCTGAGTCCTATAAATGTAAATCATCCAATGTATCGGGAGGTATTGATTTGTGGAATAGTTTATTAAAATTTCGTGGCGAATTATGTTCAGCATTAGTTAAAAGTTCTTCAAATGATTCAGTAAAATATAATTTTGTCGATCCTAAAGTTACAAAATACAAGGATTTAGCAGATTTGCAAAAAACTTTGGCTACAGCTTTTAAAAAGTCAAAAATAAGTCCAGAGGATTATGCGGATGTTGAGGAGATATACATTACATTATCAAAAAATGAACAATGGAAACCAGAATTTTTTCCTAGTGGAGTTCATTGGTTAGGAAAAACCTTTGACCACGCACCAGCAATTGCTGCTATATGTGTGCTCTCAAATTTACAGAAAGAAGCTTTATCGGCAAGAAAAATTGCAGTTCAAAGCATTTTAAATAAGTAATTGGTTTAACATTAAATTATTGATTTACAATTTACAATAAAGTTGAAAAACTTTAGATTGCATTTAATTCTTTCGGCTACTTTTTCTGACTATTTTAATTTGCGTTAACTGGTTTTATTATTACGAACTGTTTTACACAGGAAAAGTTCAATATCAATGATATCAATCTTATTCTTTGGTAGTAAATTTGCGTAAAAAAAATCATGTCCGGATCTAGTTTTGGAAGCATTTTTAAACTCTCTTCTTTTGGGGAGTCACATGGCTTGGCAGTTGGAGGAGTCATCGAAGGAGTTCCTCCGGGAATTGAACTTGATTTTGAGTCAATACAAAAAGAACTTGATCGAAGAAAACCTGGACAATCCGCCATCGTAACGCAACGAAAAGAAAGCGATACCGTGGTTTTTCAATCCGGAATTTTTGAAGGTAAAACGACTGGAACTCCAATCGGATTTTATATCGAAAACGAAAATCAAAAGTCGAACGATTATGGTCATTTGCAAGATTCCTTTCGTCCTTCCCATGCTGACTTTACCTATGAAAAAAAATACGGAATTCGAGATTATAGAGGAGGAGGAAGAAGCAGTGCTCGTGAAACGGTTTCTAGAGTTGTCGCAGGAGCGATCGCAAAACAAATCTTATCAAAAATAGGAGTGAGGTTCTCAACTTATGTCGATCAAGTAGGAGCGGTACGATTTCAAAGTGACTTATTTTTTGAGCAGAATCAAATTGAATCGAATCCTGTCCGTTGTCCGGATCAAAATGCGGCGCAAGAAATGGAAAATTTGATTCGTGATATCCGAAAAGAAGGAGATACGATTGGCGGTGCTGTGCGTTGCATTATTGAAGGTGTTCCTGTTGGATTGGGCGAACCCGTTTTCGACAAATTAAACGCTGAATTGGGTAAAGCAATGCTCTCCATCAATGCGGTTAAAGGTTTTGAAATTGGAAGCGGATTTGATTCCATTTCAAAAAAGGGAACAGAGCTAAACGACCTATTTAATTCGGATGGTACTACAAAAACTAATCACTCTGGTGGAATTCAGGGTGGGATTTCCAATGGAATGCCGATTACATTTCGTGTTGCTTTTAAGCCAGTCGCGACTATTATGCAACCACAAGAAAGCATTAATCGAGAGGGAGAAAAAGTTGAAGTACAGGGAAAAGGTCGACATGATCCATGTGTAGTTCCGCGCGCCGTTCCAATTGTGGAAGCCATGGCTGCTATGGTCATTCTTGATTTTTATCTTCGAAATAAGTCCATACATTTGTAAAAACTCTTTTTATGATTCAACGAATTCAAACCGTTTATTTAATCATCGCGATATTATTGATTGCTTCGCCGCTTTCAGGACTTGAAATAATGTCTTATACAATCAAAGAGCATACTGTTTCCAAAAATGTATACTCTTTTCATCTGCTGGAAAAAAATGAGCAGGAACCAAGTTATTATTATCTGGTAAATATTTTGTTAAGTTTATTTGGATTTTACACAACGATGGCATTCAATAATCTTAAACGACAATTGATGTTGAGTCGTGTTTTTATGGGGTTAATTTTCTTTGCTTGCTGTATGCCAATCATTTTAGCAATTGGAAGATCCGCATTGATGCCAGGAATTGGATTTTATTTGTTTTTGAGTTCAATCATTTTTGTTTATCTGGCTATCCGTGGAATCAATAAGGATAAGAAATTGTTGGATTCCTTGAATCGATTGCGTTGATGAATAAACTGCTTTTTGTATCACGATTTATCAGTTTAATTATCCTGATTCAACCATTTTTCTTTTATTTATTATCCTATATTTTGAGTGTTGATTTTAATTATGAAAATCTTTCATCCTCATATTTGGAAATGTCTAGTATAGGTGTATTTATAAGTGCGGTAATACTGACGATATCATCAATTTCTAAAAAAAGTTCTCCAAGAATCAAATTGGGAATGACACTGCTTTCTCCGATTTTCGGGATTACGGCATATGCGATTTTTATTTTTCTGAATCTCACGTTATTTGGATTTGGGAAATGGGTGGATGTTACATTGGTAGCTCGTTCTAATAAAAATCCCAAAATCTTGATTGTTGAACAATGGTTCGATAATGGCGCTTTAGGTTTTGATGGAAATAGATTCGTTGAACGA
>JBMLTP010000257.1:0-9389 GCA_049239885.1 Crocinitomicaceae bacterium | reverse complement strand
AAATACAGAATGGTTTTCACACGCTCTGGATCGGTTTTTATTAATTTCCAAGGCTCTTGATCCGCCAAGTATTTGTTACCAAGTCTGGCTAAATTCATCCATTCTGCCTGCGCTTCACGTAATTTGTATGCGTAGATAAGTTTTTCAATACGCAATGGTAAAGCTTCCATTTCAGCAATGAGTTCCTTGTCTTCTGCAGTTAATTCTGATGGTGTAGGAATTATTCCCTCGTAATATTTTTGGGTCAGAACTAATGTTCTATTTACGAAATTACCCAGGATATCTGCTAATTCACTGTTAACGCGTGTCTGAAATTCTTTCCATGTAAATTCTGAATCCTTGCTTTCAGGTGCAATCGCTGTAAGTACATACTTTAACTCATCGATTCGATTTGGATGTGACTCAATGAATTCATGCAACCAAACCGCCCAATTTCGTGAGGTGGAAAATTTATCGCCTTCTAAATTCAAAAATTCATAGGCCGGGACGTTATCGGGAAGAATAAAATCTCCATGATCTTTTAATAGGATTGGGAAAATAATTGCGTGAAAGACAATGTTGTCTTTACCGATGAAATGAACTAATTTTCGATCACCTGCTTCGTTTTTACACCAATAGTCTTTCCAATTTTTACCATGGTCCAAGGCCCACTGTTTCGTAGCAGATATATAGCCGATGGGCGCATCCAACCACACATAAAGTACTTTTCCATCTGCGTTTGCTAAGGGAACTTTTACACCCCAATCCAAATCGCGTGTCATTGCTCTAGGCTTCAGTCCTCCGTTAATCCAAGACATGCATTGCCCGATCACTTGATTACGCCATTCTTTTGGGTTGTGTTGAGGTTGTCCATCTAAAACACCATCCTGAATCCATTCGCGTAACCATTCTTCATGTCGATCCATCGGTAAATACCAGTGTGACGTAGATTTTAAAATCGGTGTTTTATTGCTGAGTGTTGAAACCGGATTGATCAAATCGGTCGGACTCAAGTCACTGCCACATTTTTCGCATTGATCACCATAAGCACCTTCGCTTGAACATTTTGGACAAGTACCAGTAATATATCGATCCGCTAAAAATTGCTGAAATTCTTCATCAAAATATTGTTCGGAAACTTCCTCGATAAACTTGCCGTTTTCATAAAGTTTTAAGAAAAACTCTTGCGAGGTTTCATGATGAATTTGTGCAGAAGTGCGGTGAAAAATATCAAAGGAAATCCCGAAATCTTGGAATGCTTTGCCTATAATTTCGTTGTATTTATCGACTATTTCTTGAGGCGAAATACCTTCTTTTTTTGCACGTAAGGTAATAGCTGCGCCGTGCTCATCACTTCCACAAATAAAAGCCACGTCATGACCTTTCAATCTAAGAAAACGAACAAAGATATCAGCGGGCAAGTAAACACCAGCAACATGTCCCAAGTGAAGTGGGCCATTTGCATATGGCAAAGCGGCAGTAACAGTATATTTCGATAACGAATTCATTGGATAGCAAAGATAACAATAAAAAAAGGCCGACTCGCGCCGACCTTTTCAATTCTCAAAAGAGATTCTTATTTCTTAACAACGTTAAACTGAGCCGTTTTTCCATTTTCAAGTGTTGCGTTGAAAATGTAAATTCCAGACTCAAGACCAGCGATATTAACATCAGATTTACCACCAACCAAATTGATTGAGTTTGTCATAACTGTTTTGCCAGTAACATCAGTAACATTTAATGTAGCAACTCCTTCACCTTCGATAGAAACAGTTACATGATCGTTCGCCGGGTTTGGATATGCCATACCTTCAACTGTATTTACTTCAGCTAAACCGATGTTGTTTTTATCAATCAAGGCTACTCCTAGCGCACTTGGTAATTCAGTTCCGAATCCAACACCAAAGTATGTTCCATCACTTTCGTTAGGGAACATAGGTTGAAGATAAACGTCTGTATTCCATGTATAATCTTGGTTACCATATCCTAAATATAAGTCTAGGTTCACTGTTTGAACACAAGCTAAATATCTTGTATTGTTTTGAAGAACTACTGGATTTGCAAAAGCTCCATAAACAACATCACCTTGTAAATCACTTGGATAGTAATAGAAACCTGAAGCAACTTCAGTTAAAGTCCAGGCTGTTCCTGCAGGGAAGTTAGCATCGTTCAAATCCGTGAATTGGTCATCCCAAGTATATAAATACAATGCCATTTCTTCACCGTCTAATGGCGCTGTATTAGCTGCTTTTGTCGCTGCAAAATAGACACCAGTAGCTGCTACTCTACTTGCATTTGGATCTTGAACAACTGTACAAACTGAATACGTTTGATTGTTTGTGCTAGGTCTGTAGAAGTTAGATGCTCCCATAACGTTTGTTGTAGGGTCAATTGCAGAATAAGAGAACACAGAGTCATTGATTGTGAATGTAAATTCTAACGTATTGTCATCCGCATATTCATCAGTTCCACCAAGGCTAGCTGTATAAGTAAGCGTATAAGTTCCTGCAGAATAAGAACTTAATGAAAACTGAGGAAGTGTAGATGAACCACCAGGGAAAATATCAATACCAGCAGTATCTCCAGCAGCTAATGATAAACCAGTAACTGAATTGTCATAAACAGTCGCACCTGAAGGATTTGTTATTTTCGCATTTAAAGAAACGTTTGATTGAGCTTGGTTACCAGGGTTTGTAATTTTAGCCCCTACTTCAAAATTAAATTCAGAACCATTTTGAGCCAATAAAGAATGAACCATTCCTCCTTTTGGTGCCAAAGCTGAATTTGCATTTAATGCGATGTCGTTTGCAAATAAACCTGTTTTGTTACCCATAAATACAACAACTGGACCGTTTGCCATTTCCGAAACCAAAGTTTGACCATCATTGATATCTAACATAACAACTGGAATAGTAACATTTGCTCCATCAGCACCTGCGCCCATGCTAATCCACTCATTAGGGTTTCTGTTAATTACAATTACACCAACAGCACCTGCATTTTGAGCATTAAAAGCCTTTAAACCGAATTCACATGTATTTCTGTAAATAACCGCAATTTTTCCAGTAAGGTTGTTAATCAAAGGGTTACATCCTTCTGCTGATACAGGGTTTCCTTGCGCATTTGTTCCAGTAGAACCATCATCAACAATCATTAACGTATCTTCAACAAAAGAATTTGGGCCTGGTATGGACCAATCTGGAGTACCCCAACCGCTTGCTGGGTCAGACCAAGAATTATTGTAGTTTGCAACGATGTTTTGAGGAGAAACACCAGCTACAATTATCTGTGCATTCGCTGCTGCTGCAGTCAAAATGACAGAAAAGGAAAGTAAAAGTTTTTTCATAGTAATTTTTTTAAGTTTTTTTACAAATATATAACAAATTCATAATTTTAAAAAAATCAAACTTCATAGAAAACGAATAATTTTCGAAAACCAGAAAATAAAAAAAGGGAAGACAATTATCTTCCCTTAATCAATTTAAGATCAGGCTTTTATTTTAACCAAATAATTAAGTAATAGAAAATAGCGGCTAATAAACCACTAACAGGTATGGTAAGAATCCAAGCCCAAAGTAAGTTGATAGTAACTCCCCAGCGAACAGCACTAAGTCTTTTTGTTGCTCCTACGCCAATGATTGATCCAGTGATCGTATGCGTAGTAGAAACAGGAATACCAAA
Organism: Crocinitomicaceae bacterium; assembly: GCA_049239885.1. GTDB lineage: Bacteria > Bacteroidota > Bacteroidia > Flavobacteriales_D > Crocinitomicaceae > UBA952. The sequence continues at coordinate 5,729 of JBMLTP010000257.1, read as the reverse complement.
TTGAGATACCGTAAAAAGGGTCAGCGCACCAGCAGTTTCTGCACAAACACCTTCTAAAGGAGTAACCTTGGTGATTTTTGTCCCCATCGTTTTTACGATTTTCCATCCACCCATTAGCGTTCCGAGACCAATCATCAAATAACAACCAAATGAAATCCAAAAAGGCATTGTTTCCGAATGAACTTTGGTTTTGATTTTGTGTCCGTCTAAAAGTTTTCCTTCATTGTCTACATGTTCGCTAAAAATGCTAGAAAATTTGTAGCTTGTGTTTAAAACTTTATCATTAAAAATTGTATCATTAGACTTTGCATCACATAGCGCATCTCCAAAGGTATAAACTTCAATTTTAGAAAGTTCATCATCAATTTCTTTGAATGAGTGGTTAACCTTCTCCTTGTATTCAGGGTTTAATTCTCCCTTCTTGTCATAGATTTCCTCACCATTTACAGCATTGTGAATAGACTTATGTTCTACATAATAAATCACAGAATCCAATTCAGCGACCTCAGGTTTGAATTTTTCAAGTTTATGTTCTTTATTATTATATTCGATTTGCATTAACTCCGTTATCTGAAGTGATTTTGGAACCGCTGAATCCAATTTCCCTTCTCGTCCCATATTGCCATAAACTAATAATGCCGCACAAATTATCCCCATAACTTTTTGAGAATCAGCACCTCCATGGCCCAACGAAAAGGCAGCAGATGACAGCAATTGCAGTCGTTTGTGCATATTCGCCTCTTTTAATGCAGATGGTTTTTTTCCATGAACCAATTCAAACCAAATGTATACTAAATTGAAAATGGTAATCATTCCAATTACAATGTACATCATAATAGGCTTCATATCCATGTAATCAATCATGTACTGCATCACATAAACCGTTGCTGCTGATAATAAAGCAATAACTATCATTTTTCTCCAAAAATGACGATTTATTGTGACCAACGCAATCAGGAAAGCAATGAATCCTCCTATCAATGGAGCCAAGAAAATGAATAGGACAACCTTTATAATTTCTCCAGTTTCAATAACTCCAAATCCTGCGTGTGCGACAGCCGCTCCGGCAAATCCTCCAATCAAGGTATGTGATGACGAAGAAGGAATCCCTAACCACCAGGTCAATAAATTCCAAAAGGTAGCAGCCAATAAACCAGCCAAAATCACCCATAAATCGATGACGTTGTTGTCAACCGTTTTCGCAACCGTATTTCCAACACTCATATCAAAGACCCAAAACGCAATTACATTGAATAGCGCAGCCCAAACTACCGCTTGAAAAGGAGTTAAAACTTTTGTTGAAACTACTGTGGCAATTGAATTAGCGGCGTCATGAAATCCATTTACCAAATCAAAAATAAGGGCAATAGCTATTACTACAATTAATAACGTAAACATATATTAAGTTTTAAGTTATTGATTACTTAAGCGTATTTTACTACGATGGACTCGATTACATTTCCAGCATCTTCGCATTTATCTGTTGCGATCTCCATTACTTGATAAATCTCGCGACGCTTGATAAGTTCTTTTGCATCTACATCTGAGTCAAAAAGACGCTCGATGTTCATATCGAAGATGTCGTCCGCACTGTTTTCAATGCTATTGATTTTGATGACACATTCAATGATTTTCTGCGTGTTTTTCAGATTCCTTAACTCGGTTACCGCTGCTTTTACTGCTTTTACAGCATCGTTTATTGCCTCGGCTGTTTTTTGAATCCCCTGATCTGAAATAGGGTCTATTTTATAGAAATTTATTTTCTTCGCTGCCGCGTAAATATAATCCGCAATATCATCCAATGCAGAAGCTAAGCTATGTATGTCCTCACGGTCGAAAGGCGTGATGAAGTTTTTACCTAATTCAATAAAAATTTTATGTGTGATTTCATCGTTTTTGTGCTCGATACCCTCCATTTCTTTGATTAACGTAGCACGTTTATTATAGTCAGGCTCATGAACCACCTGCACCAACTTTGCTGCGATATCTTGAAGATTGTCACTTGCTTCTTCAAATAAAGAATAAAACACTTTATCCTTCGGTAAAAAATAACTTAGTATTCCTGCCATAATTTTTTCTTTTAGCAAATTTAGAATTCTAGTTACTCTCCAAGTGATTTTAGATTGTTTGTTAACGTAAAGATAACATTGTAAACTATTGGTTTTGCCCAAAATAATGCTGGAAAGAGTCGTGTTTTATAACATTTTTTATAAATATTTTATAAAAAAAACCCCCAATATTAATAAAAGGGTTTAAAAAATATATTTGATTTATTGAAGAATTAACCAAATGTTAAGTTAGTGTTAAGGATTTAATTTTGCCCTGAATTTAGAACGATTGCACTAAATGTATCCGTTCAAAAAACATTATAACATGGTAAAGAAAATAGTTATTTTAGTATTGGTTTCATTTGTAAAATTTACGTTTGCACAAACACCAACTTCTACCGATAAACCATCTGAGAAGAAATGGTTTGACAAAATTTCAATTCGAGGTTATGCCCAGGTTCGATATAACGGGTTGTTACAGACGAATGAAGACTTGGAGTGCGAGCAATGTGATAAAAGTTGGGGTGGAGAAAATGGCTTTTTTATCAGACGAATGCGAATCATTTTCTTTGGACAAATTCACCCTCGAGTATATTTTTACGTGCAGCCAGATTTTGCTAGTGCACCTTCTTCTTCCACGCTTCATTTCGCACAGTTGAGAGATGCTTATTTTGACGTAGGCATAGATAAGAAGAATGAATTTCGTTTTCGAATAGGTCAAAGTAAAGTTCCATTTGGATTTGAGAATATGCAGTCTTCGCAAAATCGCTTAGCACTTGATCGTAACGACGCATTAAACAGTGCTGTTTCAAATGAACGTGATTTGGGTGTTTTCTTTTATTGGGCTCCTGAAAAAACAAGAAAGCTCTTTTCATCTTTGGTTAGTGATGGTCTAAAGGGATCAGGAGATTATGGTGTCTTTGCCTTTGGCGCATATAATGGTCAAACTGCCAATAGACCTGAATTAAATAAAAACAGACACATCGTTACAAGGCTGACCTACCCTTTTCAAATAAAAAATCAAATTGTAGAAACAGGCCTTCAAGCATATAAAGGAAAGTTCACCTTGTTAAGTACGTCAAGTGGTGTGAAATTTGCCGAGGATAAATTATACGATGACGAGCGTGTAGGAGGCACTTTTGTTCTATATCCCAAACCGTTCGGTATTTTGGCAGAATATAATGTTGGGCGTGGTCCAGAATTTGACAAATTCGCGGATTCAATTTCAACGCAAGCCTTACGAGGTGGTTTTGTAACTGCTTCATACAAAATGAATTTTGGAGAACAAACCCTAATTCCGTTTATGAGATATCAAACGTACAAAGGAGGAAAAAAGCACGAATTAGACGCCAGAAGTTATCGTGTCGAAGAATTAGAAATTGGAACAGAATGGCAAATGGGAAAACACTTCGAATTGGTCGTGATGTATACAATGTCCTCTCGACGATTTGAGGATTTCTCTAAGCCAAATAACTACCAACGTGGTAATCTATTGCGAATACAGGCACAAATGAATTTCTAAATCTTTACTTTCTCTTCGCAGTAAAAAATTCTTTCATTAACTGACTGCATTCCTCTTGTAAAATGCCATTTGTAACTAGGGTAGTTGGATGATACAAGGACTTTTCATATTGTCCAGCACCTCGATTTTCATCTCGTGCACCAAAAACCACCTTGTCAATTTGAGACCAATAAAGCGCTCCTGCACACATACAACATGGTTCCAAAGTAACGTACAACGTGCACCCCTTCAAATATTTCGCTCCTAGGTATTGTGATGCTGCAGTTATGGCTTGTATTTCAGCATGAGCTGTGACATCAGTTAATGTTTCCGTAAGATTATGTCCTCGAGCTATGATTTGATTTTTACAAACGATTACAGCGCCAACAGGAACTTCATCCAAGGAAAAGGCATGTTTTGCCTCAACCAAAGCTTGCCGCATGAAATATTCATCATTGTATGGACTTAACATCGAATACAAGAATAAGAACAATCATAAAAACTCACAAGGAAATGTGCAGAAGATTTTCAGTCGCATACGAATTGTTTTTACTAGATGAAGTACTTTTCGGCGATGGAAATAATTGATTTAGTTATCCTAATTCCTTTGATTTATGGCGCTTGGAAAGGCTTTAAGAAGGGCTTCGTTATGGAGTTGTTTACAATTCTAGCATTATTGGTTGGGTTGTATGCAGCATTTCATTTTTCAGATAAAATCACGGAAATGATCGTTGGCAAAACACACGAAAAACCGGGATATCTTCCAGCAATTTCGTTTTTACTTTTATTCTTAGCTGTTGGGGCGATGGTTTACTTCGGAGGAAAAGCGTTGGAGCAAGTTCTCAAGCTAGCTCAATTATCATTTTTAAACAAAGGAACTGGCGCACTCATTGGAATCTTAAAGTGGGGATATTTAATTGGTTGCATCTTTGTTTTTATTCAATCGTTAGATTCAGATGAAAAGTTCATAACTAAAAAAAACAAGGAAAACGCAATACTTTATCCTGCCGTAACGGGACTTGTTTCACATACGATTCCCGGTGTAACGAAAACACGAATTTTTGATTATATGGATTCTCACGAAAAAGCAAAGGAAACGAAACTTAGTGTTGAACAAGTAATTGAGACCAAAGAGATTGCCGATAGTTTGGGAATTGAAGCTAACGATGCAAAAACGATATTGGAAATTCATAGGAAGTATGGGAAATAGAATTTTAATTTTAGCGGTTTCTTTCTTTTGTTTGCAATCCGCAAGTGCGCAGGGTATATTCAATTCTAAATCCAAAAAACAGAAGACCATTGTAAAAACCGGTCCATATATCGGTGTTCAAAGTGGTAGGTATTATGCAGGTGAAATTGGCGCGGAACGACAATGGAAAGAGGGGAAATTAATGAGTCCAAATACACATGCCTTGCATTTTGGAGTCAACTATACGTATGATTTTACTAGATGGAATCCAGTTCTTGGTTACGACCTTGGATATTGGTTTAGAGGAAGCAATGTTGGAATGACGTTTGGTGGAACCGTTTGTATGCGAACCAATTTTCAAGATTATCGTTTTGGTGTTACGCCGACCTTGGGATATAAGATTTGGCAATTGCATATACAAACTGGTTATCATTTTCTTTATCCATTCTATTCTTTCGATAAAACCACGTTTGATTCCAATACCATATTTTTGAGTGCACGTTTTGTTTTCATTAATGATCGGGAAGTAAAAAAGAAGGATAAAGATTGATTATTGCCTTCATCTCGGAGCTAAAAAAATTGTTCAAAAATCTTGAAAAGTTGAATTTTCAAACCTTTGTTTTTGGAGTAACTTCGTTTCATTGAATTTTATTCATCCCAATGAAACAATACCACGATTTACTCGAGCACATCCTCGAAAATGGCGTTAAAAAAGAAGATCGCACTGGAACAGGAACAATTTCTGTTTTTGGATATCAGATGCGCTTTGACCTAAACGAAGGGTTTCCTTGCATTACGACTAAAAAACTCCATTTGCGTTCGATTATCCATGAGTTGTTGTGGTTTTTGAAGGGAGAAACGAATATTCAATACCTGAAGGAAAACAATGTTTCCATTTGGGACGAGTGGGCGGATGAAAATGGCAATCTAGGGCCTGTTTATGGATCGCAATGGAGAAGTTGGCCAACCGCTGACGGACGTCACATCGATC
>JBMLTP010000256.1:0-2922 GCA_049239885.1 Crocinitomicaceae bacterium | reverse complement strand
TTTGAACTTGGGCCTAACGAGGTCACAAAAGCGGAGATTTGATCAATTTTGATTGAATCTCCGCTTTTAATTCTTCTAAAAAAGTTGATATTGAACGAATTAACTCGAAAAAAAATGTTCGTTCGTAAAGTTAGAACTCGCTTTTTTTGCTAGTTGTAAGCAATTCGGTTCGGAAGGACAAATTACATGATCTGATGGCAAATGAATTATTGTTTTTTTATTATTAATCAGATAACCTTATTTTTGACTCTATAACGTCGTGTTCATGGAATCCAACGAAGGTACCCGAATTAATAAATACCTCAGTGAAGTAGGTTATTGCTCAAGACGCGCCTCTGACAAACTGATTGATGAAGGCCGCGTGCGTATCAATGGTGCGGTCACTGAGAAGGGATCGAAAGTGCTTCCCGGTGATATCGTTAGTGTTGATGGAAAAAAAATCAGTGAACCGAAAGAGGATTTCATATACCTAGCTTTTAATAAGCCTGTCGGAATTGTTTGCACTACCGACACGATTCGCGAGAAAAACAATATTATTGATTTCATCAATTACCCGAAACGAATTTTTCCAATTGGAAGATTGGATAAGCCAAGTGAAGGTTTAATTTTTCTCACGAATGACGGAGATATCGTCAATAAAATATTGCGCGCTCGAAACAATCACGAGAAAGAATATGAGGTAACAGTGAATAAACCGATCACTAGGGAATTTGTCAAGAAGATGAGTGAAGGAATTCCTATTTTAGGAACAATCACCAGGCGTTGTCACGTCAGGCAAAATAGCACTCATACCTTTACCATTATTCTGACACAAGGATTGAACAGGCAAATACGTCGCATGTGTGAATTTCTTGATTATCAGGTGACAAAATTAAAGCGTGTTCGCATCATGAATATCAAACTCGATGTTCCTTCAGGGAAATGGCGTTACCTGAATGAGGATGAAATTCTTGTCATTAATTCGATGGTCGAAAATAGTGTAAAACAGATCGATTGACTTTGTTTTCATAATCATCGGTCGATATAGAAGAACAGATTGTAATTTGTAATGTAATGGACTTATAAAGTCTGCTTTGTCGCATGGCAATCAATAATCTATCCGTAGCTTTGCCTAAAATTTTTCTATGACATTTCGCGATTTAAATTTAAAGAAACCACTTTTGAATGCTTTGGATGATATAGGATATAAATCACCAACAACTATTCAGACGGCAGGTTTCAACGTCATGATGTCTGGTAAGGATACAATTGGAATTGCGCAAACAGGAACGGGTAAGACATTGGCCTATTTACTGCCGTGTTTATGTATGTGGAAATTTTCGAAAGAGCCTCATCCTCAGATCTTGATAATCGTTCCAACTCGAGAATTGGTCACCCAGGTGGTAAGTGAAGCACAAAAGTTATCAACGTATATGAACGTGCTTGTTGGTGGTGTTTATGGTGGCGCCAATATAAACACACAACACATTGAGTTGCAAAATGGAGCTGATATTTTAGTTGCAACTCCAGGAAGATTGTTTGACTTGGCAATGAAAGGATCTTTTAAAATCAAAAACATAAAAAAATTAATTATTGATGAGGTCGATGAAATGCTCAACTTTGGTTTCAGAACACAGCTTCAAAATATCATGGAATTGATGCCTGAGCGAAGACAAAATATGATGTTTTCAGCAACCATGATTCCTGAAGTAGAAGAATTGATTGCCTTGTATTTTAATAATCCCGTATATGTAGAAGCAGCACCTACAGGAACTCCTTTGGAAAATATTTCGCAACAAGCTTATCTAGTTCCTAATTTCAATACCAAAGTTAACTTTATAAAATCGCTACTAGCTGATAAAAACACATTTGAAAAGGTATTGATTTTTGTAGGAACAAAACGTATGGCTGATAATTTATATGATGAATTATTTCCTTTATTTGAAGGAGAATTTGGGGTGATTCATTCTAACAAAGAGCAAAATCATCGTTTTAATACCGTAAAAGAATTTGAAAATGGCAATTATCGATTTATCATAGCAACAGACATTGTTGCGAGAGGAATTGATATTGCAGAAGTTTCTCATGTAATCAATTTTGATACACCTGAAGTGCCAGAAAATTATATTCATAGAATTGGGAGAACCGGTAGAGCTGAGAAAAAAGGAATATCCATTACTTTTTTTACACCTAAAGAAGAAAAATTTTTAGAAATGATAGAAGCATTGATGTCTTTTAAAATTCCTAAATTTGATTTACCAGAATCGATTGAAATTTCTTCGATATTAATAGAAGATGAAAAGCCTAAAGTATTCATGAAACTGCCTCCTTTACCTCCTTTAAAACGAGAAGATGCAGGACCTGCATTTCATGAAAAATCAGCAAAAAATAGCAAAAAAAATAAAGTTGTAAGACATAAAGATAAAATTCAATTGAAATTTGGGAAGCCTAAAAAAAGATGCAAGAAAAAATAAATGATAAAAAAAAACTGGATTGAAATCAATCCAGTTTTTTTTATGTTTTAATCATGTTACTAATTAAAATTTATTCAATTTGAATTTCGTCGTATTTTGTCCATCAGAAACTTCCAATACATACATTCCATTTGCAAAATTAGAAATATCAATTTGAGATTTATTCAGTTGATTTGAAGTTAACATCATTTGAATTTGTTTCACTTTTCTACCTGTAAAATCATACACTGAATAATTTACTAATTTATTTTCATTTGATTTAATTTCAATGGTATATTTCCCATTGGAAGGGTTAGGATACACGTGACAAGATTGCATAAGTGATGCATTTGTTGTAATTAGTGGGGTTGCATTTTTTGCTTCAAAATTTATATTATCGATATAAATATTATTCCCATTTTGATTGGTCGCATTGAATCGTAAAAATATTTTTTTACCGATATAATTAGTTAAATCTACTTGATCATTT
>JBMLTP010000255.1:0-4793 GCA_049239885.1 Crocinitomicaceae bacterium | reverse complement strand
AAACTCTAGTCCCTTTGACTTGTGTATCGTCATTATTTTCACCGCGCTTTCAGTCTCCGGCATTAATAGTGCAATTTTGTTCTTGTTTTCTTCAAAGTATTCCAAGAAAAATTTAATGTCTGCCTGACGGTTTGATTGATAATTGAAAACAATATCTACAAAATGGTGAACATATGGATCCTTGGTTTCTTCCCATCCCATAAACGATAAAAACATGATTACCAAATCATATAGACTTTCATAACTTGAAAAGAAATTAGTCTTAGACTGAAAGAAATCCGAAATGAATCGCTCGTCATTGAAATACCTTTTTTTAGAGCCGTTTGGTAAAATCTTCGATTCGAAATAAGACAAATATTGATCAGTAGTTCCTCCAGTTAATCTGAAATAAAGTTCAGCAAATCGTTTCGTTTCAGTTTCATTCGTTGGTCGTTCGCGACGCTTCAAATAGGAAAGAATCAATTGAATTTTGGCGTCGTAAGCAATTAAAAGTGAGTCCTGTGAGACAACGGCAATCTTTTGCTCGGTTAATTTATTCGCTATCCCATTTCCGAGTGCATTAGTTGGGGTTAGAATGCAAATATCACCCATTGAAAAACCATCTCCCAAACACTTTTCAATACAAGCAATGATTGGTTCAGTCAAAGTATCAATATCTGGATCCGCCTCCATTGAAATTACTTTCACAAATCCTTCTAAATCTGAAACAACTTCTTGAGAAATTGAATCATAAAATTCGGCATGATCATCATTCAATAGATTTTTTAAAACTTCAAAAAGTTTGTTGTTGAATTTTACGATTTCGCCTGCTGATCGGAAATTTTGCCCTAAGTTTTCTTTTAATCCTAAGCCATCAAAAAACGCTGACATCTGTTTTATTTTTGCGTCGCCTTCTGGATTATAAATTTTTGGGAGGCTCACAAATTGCTCTGCTAATCCATTATTGAAACGATAAATAGATTGTTTGGCATCACCAACAATGAGGTTTCTTCTTTTATATCCAAGTGATTCATATACGAGAGGTATTAAATTTAACCATTGCAATCTTGAAGTATCTTGAAATTCATCCAATAAAAAATGCTCAAGATGTGTACCTAAGCGTTCATAAATATAGGGAGCGTCTTCATCTCCAACCAAACTACTAATTAATTTATTGAATTCGGAAATCCGTAGAATTTGCTCGTTTTCTTTGGTTTCATTAAGCGTCTTTGCTATAAATTGAAGCAATGACATATTAAAAAAGTTCTTTTTAAATTTTACCAGTAAAAACCAATTATGATATGATTGTAAAAAGCATTCATTTAATTCGAGAATTCGACTGGCAACTTCTTCGGAAAACTTTTTTTTACCGTCCCTTAGTTTACTGTTATTAATTACAGTATTTGTAAACAGCTGTCCATTGTCTTTGGGTGATGGAAAGTCTTCTAAAATCATAAAATTTTCCAACGTATTTACAACGGTTCCAGCTCCAGGAGTATTATCTGGGTTTAAACCTTGAAGGAGGATAAATTTCCCGAATTCGTTTGCTCTTTCAATAAAGTTGGTCTCGATTTCTTTGATATCAGTTTTCAGTTGAACATAGTCATTGTCTGTAAGAGAAAGCTCCATTAGCTTATCAACGATGTCTTGATACCTTTCCTTCGACAAAACGGATGCAAACTCAACCAACTGTCTTCGGAAATTCCAGCTTTGCCCTTCTTCCAAATTCGTTCGAGCGTAAAGCGTAACTAATTTTGTTAATTCCTCATTTCCATCTTGGCCGATTTTACTCATCAAAATGTCAACAACCTCCTCAATTATTTGGTCTTCATTCAAAACAACTTCAAAATCGCCAGGAATATCTAAGTCTTTGCTAAATGACCGAATCAGTCTTAAATTGAATTTATCGATGGTAGAAACGTGAAAATCTTCATATCCATGCAGAATTTCTCCTAAGGCTTTTTGAGCCCTTTTTTCAATGGTTTTTTGATCACAACCCGTGTTTTGAACGAGGCCATTCAACATGTGTGTGATTTTCGAGTTTGCACCATTATAATTTACAATACCATCGAGCGTGTTTATTATCCGATTTTTCATTTCTAATGCCGCCTTATTGGTAAATGTCATTGCAACAATTGATTTGTATTTTGGCGAAGAATAATCAGCTCCAAGTAAAATAGTTAAATACTCCAATACGAGTTGGTGTGTTTTTCCACTTCCTGCTGATGCATTGAGAACTTTCAATGGGGTTGTATTGTTCATAGTTAAGAAAATCTGTTTTAAGTAATTTTATAGGAATTTACACTTTTTTTCGCTTAATTTTGTCAAATGAATAAAATTTTATTTGTCCTATTCTTTTTTCTGTTGCTTTTTTCATGTAAAAAAGAAGATCCGAAAATAGAACCAACAGCTGAAAATTATCTCTCAATTAGGGTTAATCCTAGCTTTGGCAACCAACCTTTTTATTTAGATTCTGTATATACAACGCAAGAAGGCTATAAAGTTAAGTTTACAGATTTAAAATTTTACAAATCAATAATAAGAAACGGGTCGGATACATTTACAAAGGCTGCATTATTTGATTTTTCTTCGACTGGTAATTTATTAACACGAGTAAAGGGTGACTATTTAAAGTTTGGTTCACTACAAGGAAATATTGGCGTTGTTCAGTCACTTAATCACCTCGACCCATCGGCTTTCCCAAATGATAGCCCTTTGAATATAAGCAATGCTGGCACAATGCACTGGGGGTGGAATACGGGTTATATTTTTATCAGTATTGAAGGAAAAACGGACACAATTCCCGATGCAACGCTTAATTTAAATCATAGTTTTAGTTTTCACGTTGGAACAGATGCATTCATCGATTCCTTTGAATTTTCGAATATTAATTGGCAAACACTTACGCCAACAGAAAAAGTTTTTCATTTGAAGTTAGATATGCTTTCCTTTCTTCAAAATCCGAATCAACCAATTAACCTTAAGAATGAGTTTTTATCTCATTCTGGGTCCGGACAGGAAGCGTTGGCATTGAAAGTGGTCCAAAATTTTAAACAAGCGCTATCAGCCCAATAATGAAATGGCTATTTTATTTTTTGGTTTGTATAACGCTTATCTCTTGCAGAAAAGACAAGGTCGGTTATGAACCAAGTCCATATGCCCTTGAAATCCCTTCTCATTTTCCAGATATGTTAATTCCTGCCGACAATCCGTTAACAGCCGAAGGGGTGGAACTTGGACGTTTTTTGTTTTATGAAAAGCGTTTGAGTGGAGACAATTCGATGAGTTGTGCTTCTTGTCATATGCCAGAAAATGGTTTTTCTGATAACAATCAGTTTTCAACCGGTATTGATGGTATTCAAGGAAATAGACAATCGATGGCATTGGTTAATTTAGGTTGGGAGAATTTTTTCTTTTGGGATGGTCGTAAAACAACACTTGAAGGCCAAATTTTGGAGCCTGTTCCAAACCCAATTGAGATGCATCAAAGTTGGAAAGATGCAGTTGCAAAATTGAATGCGGATGTGAAATACCGAAATCGATTTTTCAGAGCATTCAAGGAGGAGGGAATCGATTCAATCAAAGTTGCAAAAGCGATAGCACAATTCCTGCGAACCATGATTAGTGCTGAATCAAAGTACGATGTAATGTATAAGTTTGAAAATAACATGCCATTAACTTCCTCCGAACAAAGCGTTTTGCAGGCTATCGACAACGAAGAGTGGGCTGGATATGATTTATTTAAAAGCTTAAATGGTGCTGATTGCTTTCATTGTCACAACGGGCCATTGATGCAAGTAAAGAAATTTAGTAACAATGGTCTTGATGCTACGTTCTCAGACTTGGGAAGAGGGGCTGTTACCGGGAATGTAAATGATAATGGAAAATTTAAAGTGCCAACCTTACGCAATATTGCCTTAACCGCGCCATACATGCACGATGGTCGTTTTGCTACACTCGATGAGGTAATTGAACATTATTCGAGCGGAATTAATCATAGTTCAACGATTGACCCATTAATTGAATTCGCTAGTCAAGGTGGCGTGCAACTCGATTCTCAAGAAAAATATTTATTAAAAAAGTTTTTAAATACGCTTACGGACTATAATTTTATCAATAACCCAAAATTTAAAGACCCAAATTAGAATGAGTGAAAATTTCAGGTTAACAACAGAAGAAAAAGCGCTAAAAATTAACTTGACTCCAGACATTTATGGTTGTTTTGCTGAGATTGGTGCAGGACAGGAGGTCGCAGCTAATTTTTTTAAAGCAGGAGGAAGCTCTGGAACAATTGCATTTACGCAGTCAGCCTACGACATGAAGGTTTCCGACTCGCTTTATGGGGTTGCCTCTCGCTATGTTTGTGAAGAACGACTTGTTACCATGTTGGAAACAGAATACAACCACATTGCTGAAACCTTGCCTAATAAACATGAAGAATCGCGATTTTTTGCCTTTTGCAATACGGTTGAGTCACTCAACTATCACAAAACAAATCAAGGTCAAGGATGGGTTGGTTTGCGGTTTCAATTGCATTTGAATGGTCCGACAAATGATATTATTTTGCATATTAAGATGCATGATAACAGCCATAAGGCTCAACAAGAAGCACTAGGAATCTTGGGGGTAAATTTGATTCATGCAGCCTTTTTTCATACAGATAACCTTGATGACTTTTTGGACGCTTTGGTTCATCGAATTCCAAGGGATCGTATGGAAATTGATATGCTTCGCGTTGCGGGACCAGATTTTGAAAACGTTGACAACCGAATCATTGCTTTAAATTTGGTAAAAAGGGGAATCACCGATGCAAC
>JBMLTP010000254.1:0-6518 GCA_049239885.1 Crocinitomicaceae bacterium | reverse complement strand
ATTCCCTGATGATTGGCGATGATTATCACGCTGATATTAATGGGGCTATTCAATCTGGAATGCAAGCCTTGTTGTTTGATCCTTTTGAAAAGGAGCAGACGAATTTCGAATTTAAAATCAAAGATTTATCCGAAGTTCCCTCGCTTGCGATTCAATTACTTCGATGATTAGCTGTATAGTTCTTGACGTAATTTTTCATACAACACCATTCCTGTGGCTACACCAACATTTAAAGAAGAAATCTCGCCGCGCATAGGAATCTTGGCTTTGATATCGGACATATTAATTAAATCCTGAGTAATTCCATTTTCCTCTGATCCCATTATTACAGCAACTGATCCACGTAAATTCACTTGATAAAGAGGTGTTGCCGATTTTTCAGTACATGCGATAAGTCTTAAGCCACTTTGTTGTAAATAAAATAAACTGTTTTTTAAATCATCTGTTTTACAGACCGGAATTCGATTGAGCGCTCCAGCTGAAGCTTTCATTGCGTCAGAAGTAACCAACGCCGATCCTTTCGAAGGAATCAAAATTGCGTCAACTCCCTCGCATTCTGCAGTTCTAGCGATAGCCCCAAAGTTTCTAACATCTGTAATTCGGTCTAAAACAAGTATGGTTGGTTTTTTACCTTGTTCAAGCATTTGATCTACCAAAATTTCAATTTCTTGATACTCAATAGGTGTTACGAATGCAATTACGCCTTGGTGATTTCCGGAAGTTAAAGAATCCAATTTTTGATTTGGAACAAACTGTAATTGGAATTGCTGTCCTTTGAGGGCATCTCTTAATTCATTAAAGGTTTCTTTTTGAATTCCTTTTTGAATAAGAATTTTATTTATTGAACGTTCTGCTTTTAAGGCTTCAATTACTGCATGAACCCCAAAAATTAAATCAGTTCGTTCTTTTCGCATATAGCTTTGTTTTCTTTCCATCATATAAAATTAAATTCCATCTCCACATTTCCATCTAGCGTTTTTGCCACTGGACACGCTTTGCCTGCTGCAATTACTTTTTTTCTTGTTTCGTGATCCCAATTATTACCATTTAAATCGATGTTCAAACGAATTTTTTCGATTCTACGTGGTGATGCAGCCATAATTTTCTCTACTTCAACCAAACCACTTTTGAATTCAATTTCGTGATTTTGACAATAAATCCCAATAATGGTCAACATACAAGAGGCTAAAGAAGTGGCAACCAAGTCCGTTGGTGAAAATGCCTCTCCTTTTCCAAAGTTATCCGTGGGCGCATCCGTAATAATTGTGTTTCCTGAACTCAAATGAAGGCAGGATGTTCTTAAATCGCCAAGATATGTTACCGTTGAAGTCATAAATTAAATAATATGCAAAGTTAGCCTATTTTTCCAAGCATTCATACATAAGTTATACGTCTCATTTGGGTTAAACTAAATTGCTTAATTTTGATTGCAACTATACACAAATTATTATCGTCAATGAATAAAAAAATGAGACAACTAGTTCTGACATTATTTCTTACGAGTTCAACGTTTCTAAAATTGTACGGTCAATCTGTTCCTTGTCCCTTTGTAAATGCAGGTCCAGATCAAACAGCTGATTGTTCGTCTGCCCAAGGTTGTGCGAATCTAACAGCTACCTTTTTGGATATTAGAGAAACGTCAAGTTATTCTATTGAATCTATTCCGCACACGTTGCCAATTCCATACAATCAGTCAGGAGGTACTCAAGTTTCTGCAAATACAGATGATGTCTGGAGTTCAATTATTACCTTGCCTTTTTCTTTTTGTTATTACGGTCAAACATATACGACTTGTAAAATTGGTTCGAACGGATCAATATTATTTAACCCAACCGCGGGAGCGGGAGGTCAACCTTGGGCGTTTTCTGCAAGTTTAACCAACACGACAGGAATAAATGGTGCAGGGCATGTGTTAGGTGTTTATCACGACATTGATCCATCCGTTTGTGGAACAATAAAATGGTTTGTTTCAGGTTCTGCTCCATGCAGACAATTTATTGTTTCTTATGATCAAATTTGTCAGTTTAGTTGCACAACAATTAAGAGTCGACATATGATGGTCTTGAACGAAACAACAAACTATATTGATGTTTATGTAGAATCCAAACCGCTGTGCGCTGGTTGGAATGGTGGTAATGCAGTCATTGGATTGCAAAATTTTGCACAGAACGGCGGTATTACCGCTCCGAATAGAAACACAGCACCAGATTGGACAGTAACAACGCCTGAGGGATGGAGGTTTAAACCGGCAGGAACACCTTTATATTCACTTGAATGGTTTGAAGGAACGACTTCTTTAGGTACAACTCCAACCATTTCAGTATGTCCAACCACTCAAACAACTTATACGGCTCAATTTACTTATACTAAATGTGGTTCTACAACTCCGACTGTTCTAACAGATGATGTAGCGATAACGCCTGCTCCAGGTCAAATTAATGCTGTAGCCTCACCTCAGCAAAGTACATGTGGCCAGCCAAATGGTTCTGTTTCAATTACCGCAAGCGGAGGGAGTGGGACTTTAACTTTTTCTAGTGATAATGTAACTTATGGATCTAACAATACTTTTTCTGGATTAACCTCTGGAACATACACCTTTTATGTTCAAGATCAAGGGGGATGCACGGTTTCCTTACCGATTCAAATAACCGACTTATCAACTCTAACAGCATCGATTATTTCTGATAGTGATGTGAGTTGTTTTGGAGGAAATAATGGAGAAATTCAAGTTAATGCTTCATTTGGAAATCCTCCTTATTCTTATTCCATTAATTCACAAGCTGCTCAAACAAGTGGTCTTTTTACAAATCTAAGCGCAGGAATTTATACCATTTCTGTATCCGATGCACAAAGTTGCAATTTTACAATTATCGATACCCTTTTTGAGCCTTCTCAGTTAGTTATTTCTGAAATCAATAATGATTCGACAACCTGTAATTTGTCAAATGGTGCTATTGAAGTAACAGCAGCAGGAGGGTTTCCGAGTTATTCATTTTCGATAAATCAAATACCAACAAATCAAACATCGGGGCTTTTTAATTCACTTGATCCGGGAAATTATTCGATTTACGTCACTGATCAAAATGGGTGTATCGATTCGATCAATTCAACTATTTATGCAAATCCTTCAATTGATCTTTCCATTGTGGCGGTAAATAATGTAAGTTGTGTAGACTCTGCGGATGGAATCGCTTCGGTTTTCGCTGGTGGAGGTCCAAGTCCATATATATATTATTTGGCTAATGGATCACCTCAAGATTTTTCTGTTTTTTCAAACCTTTCTCCGGGAACATATACGATTTTCGGATCTGATGCAAATGGATGTGTTGATTCTGTTGACGTAACTATTTTGGAACCTAGTCCGCTTATTTCACAAGTAGACCCAACCGCAGAAGTGTGTGTTGGGAATTCCGTTGATTTGTTTGCATCTGCTTCAGGTGGGACTGCTCCATACACTTATAATTGGCTTGGATTAACAGGAAATCCAGCTACAGTTTCTCCTACTGCTTCCTCAACCTATCAAGTTGTGGTAACAGATGCAAACGGATGCACCGACACAAATGAAGTAAACACTATAATTCTGCCATTACCGATTGCAATGGTAACATTCAATCCGAACACAGGAGGAGCACCATTACCTGTAGTTTTCACTAATGAAAGTCAAAATGCAACAACTTACTTATGGAACTTTGGTGATGGAAATACTGGATCCACAAATAGTTTGACCTCAGTGACCAATACTTATCTTGAAGCTGGAACTTATTACATTGAACTTACTGCAAGCAATGGTTATTGTGAGGATGTTTGGGTTGATTCGATTGTTGTAATTCCCGTTTTACCTGTTGAAATAGAGGTTCCTAATGTTTTTACACCGAATGAAGATGGAAACAACGAAGGTTATTTCGTTTGGACAAAAAATGCGGCATCAATTGAAGCAGTTATTGTTAATCGTTGGGGAAATACCATGGTCATTATTGATGATTTGAATTACAAATGGGATGGTAAAACTCCGAGTGGAAATGACGCAAGCGCAGGAGTTTATTTTTTGAAATATAAAGTTATAGGTTTGGATGGAAAAGAAATTTCTGGCCATACATTTTTCCATTTAATTCGATAAACTATCTTTAGTTAAACTCAATGAGGAATTATTTTTTCATAGTTCTTTTTTTTCTAAAAAGTTATTCCTTCGGACAAACATCTCTAGATTTTCAAGAAGTTGATCGATACGCACGAAATGCTCCAAAAAATGTTCAAAGTATAGACGAATTAGTTTCATATTTTTCTTCAATACAGGTAAAACCAATTGAAAAAGCGAGAATGATATATGTTTGGTTAACCGACAATATTTCGTATGATGCTAAAGCCTACAATTTAAAAAATATCGGAGATAATTCCCCTTCGACCGTGTTTAAATCGAAAAAAGCTGTTTGTGCAGGTTTTGCAAATTTGTATACTGAACTTGGAGAAAAAATGGGGTTGGAAATTGAAACAATTTCAGGAGTAGCCAAGGGTTATGAATTTGAAGAAAATGTTTCTGATGATCTTGAAGAATCAATAAATCATGCATGGAACGCTATTCGTATTGATGGAGAATGGCGAGTTTTTGATGCTACTTGGGGAGAAGGTTATGGCATGTCCAATAAAAAAGGTAAGTTGGAAAGTACCAAGAAATTTGATGAGGCTTGGTTTAATGTTAATCCGGTAAACGCGCTTTTTACTCATTTCCCTGAGGACATGAATAAACAATACATAAATAACCCAATTCGATTTGAGTCATTTTTGACTTTACCTTATTTACTGCCAAGTGCTTTCAATTCAGGGTGGTTAAATCCTGAGGAAATTCTAACAAAGCAAAAGGAAAATAAAAAGATTGATTTACCTGAATTTTTTAGTTCACTGAATGACTTGAAATTATCTGCACCAAAAGACCGTATCTTAAAAAAAGGAAAACCAAATGAATTTATCATTGAATCCAAAGAAATTGATAAAGTTTATGTTTGGATTAATGAGGAAGAGTTTATTTTTTTCGAGCAAAAAGGAAGTAAATTCCAGTACGTTTTAAATACTAAAAACCCAGGCGAATATTTGATTGCGGTCACTAAGGGAGAAGAAAGTTATCCGCTGCTTCAATACGTTATTGAGTGATTAAGCCGCTAAAATTAACTCATTCAATATTCGGCTGAAAATCAGTAATAAAGCTTTTAAATCGGTCAGAATTTCTTAATTCATTTACGCTAAACTCGATGAAGGAAGGCGTTTCATAAAAAATTTTCTCCATTCGTCTGCGATACGCAAATAGTAATTCGTCTTTAGAAATTCGAGCCGAAGGATTTCTTTGAAATTCATTTGACCAACCCGTTAAAAATGCTTTACTTGTTTCTTCATAAAGTCCCATCCACTTGGGGTCATTGGAATAAGCATTAGACCATTTTTCGGGCACTTTAACAGGGTCATTTACTAGTAGCTGATTTTTGGGTTTTAATTTTTCTCCTTTATTTTTAACAATAAGGTTTTCACCTTTGCGATATTCTAAATTTCCTCGGTCAACTTTTAACTTTCCACTCTTATCTCTCAACTTTTCACTCTTATCTCTCAACTTTTCACTCTTATCTCTCACCTCTCCACTTTTATCTTTCAACTCACTGGATTTCAAATTATCTGAAGAATCTTTTAGGATTGTTTTGTTCTTAAATACGAAATCTCCTTCAAGCTTCGTTTTTTTGTTTGACTTGCTATCTTGATTCGTACATGCCGAAATGAATAGGATAAAACCAAATAACATTAATAATTCTAAATTCTTCATTTTACATTTTAAATTATGACAACTCTAAATAACGAGGAAATTAGATTCGGTTATCGAAAAAGATCCTTTTTTTATTAACAAACAGAAATTGAATCAAGCCAAATAAATGACTATCTTTGCACCCAAATTTATAATAAAAATGGCTACAAATCGCACTTTTACAATGTTAAAGCCTGACGCAATCGAGAACGGGCACATGGGGAAAATCTTGGATATGATCATTCAAGCAGGATTTCAAATTAAAGCAATGAAATACACACGTTTGTCTGAGGAACAAGCTAAAAAATTCTACGAAGTTCACGCAGAACGTCCATTTTATGGCGAACTAGTTGAATATATGACTTCGGGTCCTATCGTGGCTGCGATTTTAGAGAAAGAAAATGCAGTTGCAGATTTCCGTGCATTAATTGGTGCTACTGATCCTGCTGAAGCTACTGAAGGAACAATTCGTAAGGCATACGCCGAAAGCAAAGGTCGTAATGCTGTTCATGGTTCAGATTCTGATGAAAATGCAGAAATCGAAGGGATATTCCATTTTGCTTCCTCTGAAATATTTTAATTGAATATATAAAACGAAAGAAAAGACTGCCTTGTGCGGTCTTTTTTATTGAATACAAGAATGAAGAACCAAGAAGCCATAGAAAAACGAAGAACGTTTGGAATCATTTCTCACCCAGATGCAGGAAAGACGACCTTAACGGAAAAATTACTCCTA
>JBMLTP010000253.1:0-3360 GCA_049239885.1 Crocinitomicaceae bacterium | reverse complement strand
GATGAAGGGCAAATTTGATATTGGGATGCGCCAAAGCAATTCGTTCAAATTCCTCACGAATGTGACCAAACTCAACGTTGTCAGATTTTAGGAAATTCCGACGAGCCGGGACATTATAGAAGATGTTTTTGACCTCAAATGAGCTTCCATTGGAACAAACAGCAGCTTCTTTGTTTTTAATTTTGTTTCCTTCAACTTCAATAAGTGTTCCAGTTTCAGAATTGTGTTCTTTGGTTTTTAAGGTAACGTGCGCAATTGCCGCGATCGAAGCTAGAGCCTCACCACGAAAGCCTTTGGTCGTTAACTTGAACAAATCATCCGCACTAGAAATCTTGCTCGTTGCGTGACGCTGAAAACAAAGAACGGCATCCTCCTCATTCATTCCTTTTCCGTCATCAATGATTTGAATTAAGGTTCGGCCGGCGTCTTTTACGACAACTTTTATTGAGGTTGCACCGGCATCGATAGCGTTTTCAACCAATTCTTTTACAACTGAAGCTGGACGCTGAATGACTTCACCTGCGGCAATTTGATTCGCAATGTGATCGGGAAGAAGTTGAATGATTCCTTGACTAGCCATTTTTGTCTAACAAAAATAGCGATTTAACTCAGAATACAATGTTGTTTAACAAATCTTAAAGCTCAAAATTTAGGGTACTCGAACGATTGTTCCCTTGTATTCAGACTTTTCTTCTGGTTCAGGGTTCGACAAAGAAACTTTCCAAATGTATGCCTTTTGAGCAGGAACCATTTTACCATCTCTTCTATCAATTCCTGTCCAAGGATTTGAAGATTCAGTTGTTTCAAAAACAATCCCTAAATTATCTGGATCCAAAACAATCATTTTGAAAGATACATTTCTCTCCTTCAGAGCGTAAGGCAGAAAAGTGCTATTACGAAGATCGGAAGAGTTTGGATTGAATGCACTCATAGCCAATAAGTTATAGTCTTCATTTACTTGAATGGTTTTCGCTTCGATAGACTCACATCCGAATTCATTTTTTGATACAGATGCAATGGTATATGAACCTTTATTGAAAATGTTAAACTCAGTAATTTTAGAAGACTTAGATGTCGTTTTTTGATTGATTTTCCAAATTACACTTTCTTCACTTGAACTTACTTCAGCATTGATTGAGGGTAAGCCGTTTTTGTATGAAATCACATCATCAATAATCAAGTTCAGAGAAGGGTTGGCAAATACTTTAAATTTACTTGATTCCTTGAAAGATCCATTTGATTGGGCAGAACCTAAAACGTATACACCTGTTTCTTTTAAATTAATATCACTTTTCGAATTCGGTTCGATTCCGATTTCACGTCCTGAAGGAGTTTTTAAAATTAGCTCAAATGAATTTTTGTTGTCAATTGAAATACTTTCATTTTTGCACTTGTCATTGAAAGTTGGAAAAATCTCGCTTACATTCGGGTTCTGATTATCATTTTTTGTTTTTAAGTCAGGTTGTATATTATCATAGTGTTTTTCTGATAAATTCAAATTTGAGCTCGCGAGTTGACTAGAAGTGCTTTCAAACTTTTCGCTTTTGTTTTCAGAATTTTCAGCAATACCAGTGACTTTTGTTAACTTATTAATCTCCTTATTTTCAACCGAATTTAAATTTTCATTAACTTTTCTAACCTTTAAATTAGTGTGATTCTTTGTTGATGTAACGGTCTCTTTTCGATTGGAAACTGAATTTTCTTTGTTAACATTGTTTTTCGCTTGAATAGTATTCTGTGCATTATCCTTATTAAAAAGGTAGATTGTTGAAATTGAAATAACCGCTGCAGCAGCACCAAGAATCCACCATTTATATGATTGAGACTTGGCTTTGTTCATTTTCTTTTCAAAAGATTCCCAAGCACCTTTATCATAAGGCAATTCGTGATTGTCAAGTGCTTTTTTAAACAGTTTTTCTATATCGTTTCCCATCATTTTTCGATGTGTTTAAACTTTTCATTTAATATGCGTTGCAAATTCATTTTTGCTTTTGCTAAATTGGATTTTGATGTTCCTTCGTTGATTCCAAGCATTGCAGCAATTTCTTTGTGTGAATAATCTTCCAAAACGTACAAGTTAAAAACCGTTCTGTATGCAGGGGATAATTTTGAAATTGCTTCCATTGCGACTTCGGCTTTCACTTCTGTCAGCTCGATTTTTTCTTTTTCCTCCAGTTCATTTACCACTTCTTGCTTGAAGTCATTATCCTGGTCGCTTAAGAAAGGATTTCGCTTATTTTTACGAATAGTGTCAATTGCCGTATTTGCAATAATTCTTCGAATCCATCCTTCGAATGAACCTTTGAAATCAAAAACTTCCAATTTGTCAAAGACCTTAATGAATCCTTCTTGAAGAACTTCTTGAGCCGTGTCCCGATCACTTATGTAGCGAAGGCAAACAGCCATCATTTTTCCGTAGAATTGTTTAAACAATAACTCCTGCGAACGTCTTTCGCCTCGGAGACATCCTTCCACAATTTCCATCAAATGATTTTGATTCTCCAATTTTCAACGATTTAAAAACGAATCATTATTGTAAGGGTTGCCTTTAAAATTCAATCCAAACAAAATTTTTGGGAAAAATACCGATTTTTAAGTAATTTAATTAAATTCGTGGCTCTTAATTCACTTTTACTAATTTAAAAAAGTTTCAAATGAAAGTAACTGTAGTAGGTGCAGGAAATGTTGGTGCAACATGCGCGGATGTGTTGGCTCATCGTGAGATTGCCAATGAAATTGTTCTTTTAGACATCAAAGAAGGTTTCGCAGAGGGAAAAGCCTTGGATATTTGGCAAACATCTCCAATTAATTTGTATGATTCAAGAACAATTGGTTCTACAAATGATTATGAGCGAACAAAAGATTCTGACGTAGTTGTAATTACATCAGGTTTACCTAGAAAACCAGGAATGTCTCGTGACGATCTTATCGCGACAAATGCAGGTATCGTTAAGACCGTGACGGAAAACATCGTAAAGTATTCGCCGAATGCTATTATTATCGTGGTATCTAATCCATTAGATGTTATGACTTATTGTGCTTTTCTTGCAGCTAAAACGGATTCTAAGAAAGTTTTTGGTATGGCAGGAGTTTTGGACACTGCTAGATATAGAGCGTTTTTGGCGACAGAACTTAATGTTTCTCCAAAAGACATTCAGGCTGTTTTAATGGGCGGACATGGTGACACGATGGTTCCACTTCCTCGTTACACAACAGTAGGAGGTATTCCTGTTACTGAGTTAATTGAAGAGAACAAATTGAACGAAATTATCGAAAGAACAAAATTTGGTGGTGGAGAAATCGTGAAGTTATTAGGGACTTCGGCTTGGTATGCTCCAGGAGCTGCAGCGGCGCAAATGG
>JBMLTP010000252.1:0-2553 GCA_049239885.1 Crocinitomicaceae bacterium | reverse complement strand
TATTCACCTTGTTTTCGCACATCAATTACAAGTGGATGACTTTCCATTTCTTTCGCGAATTCATCCGCATCAATTCGGTCAATTTTCTCAATTGATTTGCCTGACGATATCCAAGTCTGAAATCCCCCATTCAAGTATCCAAGTACATGGTCGTATCCAACTCGAGCCAATCGTTTTACCGTTTCTTCTTCCTTTCCTTCTTCTGTTACTAAAACGATTTTTTGGTTCACGTTCGGAATCATTGCTCCAACCCAAGGAGCGAATTGTCCCTCCAATCCAACAAACAAACTTCCTTTAATAAATCCTTTAGCGAACTCAGAAGCATTTCTTGTATCTAAAATAAGAACTTCTTTGTTATCAATTATCAATTGAAACGCATCCAAATCAAGAGGTGTCAAACCACGTTTCATTACCTCTGTAATACTATCATAACCAGCTTTATTCATCGCGACATTCATTCCAAAATAACCAGGAGGAGGAAGGAGTCCATCAGTCACCTCTTTAATAAACTCCGATTCAGTCATATCAGCTCGGAGGGCGTAATTATTCTTTTTTTGATCCCCTATCGTACTCACAGTTTCCTTGGAAAGATTTTTTCCACAAGCACTTCCTGCTCCATGGGCTGGATAGACAATTACCTCATTTGGAAGCGTCAATATTTTATCACGTAACGAATGAAAAAGCATTCCTGCCAATTGTTCCATCGTCATCGAGGCTGATTTTTGTGCTAAATCAGGACGACCAACATCTCCAATGAATAAGGTGTCCCCCGAAAACAAAGCGTATTCCTTTACATTTTCATCAAAAAGAAGATAACATGTTGATTCCATTGTGTGCCCTGGAGTGTGTAAGACTTTAAAGGATACATTTCCAAAATTCAAAACTTCACCATCTTTTGCTGAGTAAAAATCGAAGGTTGGATTGGCATTTGGACCATACACTATTTTCGCACCAGTTGCCTTTGCCAAATCCAAATGTCCGCTAACAAAATCTGCGTGGAAATGGGTTTCCAAAATATACTTTATAACTACCCCATCTCGTTTAGCTCGCTCCAAATAGGGCTCAACTTCACGCAACGGATCAATTATTAATGCTTCTCCATTTGAAATAATATAATAAGATCCTTGAGATAAACATCCTGTGTAAATTTGTTCAACTTGCATATTGATTGAATTTTTTTAAAGTTAATAAATCAAACTTGAAATTATAATGTAAAGACCTAAAAGCATTACAAACCAGCCAAATATTCTTTTTAGTTTTTGTCCATCGATGAATCTGCTTAGATATGCACCAATTAGAATTCCTAGCACTGTAAAAACGGAAAATGAAAGTAAGAATACCCAGTCTATATTCATTTTATGATGGAAATTACTAACAAAACCAACAATCGAATTCATTGAAATAATCATAAGGGAAGTTCCCACAGCTTTGTTCATCGGAAGTCGACCAATTAAAAACAAAATTGGAATGATTAGAAATCCACCTCCAGCACCCACCAAACCTGTAATAACTCCAACAACAATACCTGAAACAATAAAAATAAAACGCTTATTCCTTTCAATCCATTGTTGATTATTATCCACTAAATAGTTATTTTTCCGAATCATTGTAAATGAGGCCATCAACATCAAAATGGCGAAAAGCAATAGCAAATAACTATCCTTATTCAGTTGAAAATTACCCAATTTAAAAAGAACTTCCGGTAAAGAAGGTACGATAAACACACGAGTCAAATAAACAGATATAATTGAAGTAACTCCAAACGAAAAAGCAATTCGTAAATCAATATTTTTTTGACTGTAAGCCCTAATAGATCCAAAAATCGCAGTTGTTCCAACTATAAATAGTGAATAGACAAATGCTACTTCAGGTTTTATATTGAAAACGGAAACTAAAATCGGAACAGTTAATATCGATCCACCGCTTCCAACTAATCCAAGCGTAACGCCAACAATCACAGCAAGAAAAAATCCTAGGTAAATCGTCATTATCTAAACAAATTTTGACAAAGATTCAGTTTTATTATTTATTCTGATGTAACATATGTTACTTCTTACAACTCACCTTGCTCATATACCTTACGGCCCTTTACAAATGTCTTCCAGGCAAAATTTTCAATAAACAAGTCACTAGCTATGACAGGTTTGTCGAAAATTACTAGGGTGGCTTCCTTACCTTTTTCCAAGCTTCCTCTTTTTGACTCATTAAACTCTGCAAAGGCTGCCCAAATGGTCATTCCTTTTAAAACCTCATCCAAGGTAAGCGCCTCCTGCATGTAAAAACCGTTTTTTGGTTCATTTTGCTTGTTTTTGCGCTTAACTGCCGCGTGGATTGTTAAAAATGGATTAGTTGATTCAACGGGGAAATCCGTTCCAATTGCAAGCATACCAAACTGATTCAACAAGGACTTGTATGCGTAAGCCCCAGGCAGACGATTTGAGCCAATTCGATTTTCTACCCATCGGCAATCAGAAACTGCATGGGTTGGCTGAACCGATGGAAAAACTGCATAATCAGCAAACTTTTGAAAATCTCTTGGATTAACAACTTGAG
>JBMLTP010000251.1:0-5446 GCA_049239885.1 Crocinitomicaceae bacterium | reverse complement strand
AGTCCGTAAACAATGGTACTCGTTTAGATCGAAAAAATGCAGATCAAGTTGCTTCGGCTATGAAGGATTGGGCGATTTCAAAAGGTGCCACACATTACACGCATTGGTTTCAGCCCTTAACAGGTGCTACAGCAGAAAAACACGATGCATTTTTTAAACCAATTGGTCCTGGAAAAGCAATTGAACGTTTCGATGGAGATATGCTTGTTCAGCAAGAACCTGATGCATCATCTTTTCCAAACGGTGGAATTAGAAATACGTTTGAGGCGAGAGGTTATACGGCTTGGGATCCTTCATCTCCAGCTTTTTTGATTGGAAAAACGCTTTGTATCCCTACCATTTTTATTTCGTATACAGGAGAGTCCCTAGATTACAAAATGCCTTTATTGAAAGCACTTCATGCGGTAGACGTTGCTGCTGTTGAGGTTTGTCAGTATTTTGATAAAAATGTTACAAAGGTTCAGGCTACGTTAGGATGGGAGCAAGAATATTTTTTAATTGATCAGGCTTTGTTTAATGCCCGTCCGGATTTAATGCTTACTGGAAGAGCCCTCTTCGGACACGCTCCAGCAAAAGGTCAGCAATTGGAAGATCACTATTTTGGTTCTATTCCAGATCGTGTTACCGCCTTTATGCGTGAATTTGAAATGGAATCATTGCTTTTAGGGATACCCGTGACAACGCGCCACAATGAAGTTGCCCCAAATCAATTTGAATGTGCGCCGATATTTGAAGAGTGTAATCTTGCGAATGACCATAATCTATT
Organism: Crocinitomicaceae bacterium; assembly: GCA_049239885.1. GTDB lineage: Bacteria > Bacteroidota > Bacteroidia > Flavobacteriales_D > Crocinitomicaceae > UBA952. The sequence goes on along the minus strand of JBMLTP010000251.1, from coordinate 4,680 downwards.
ACTAATGGATTTGATGGAGAAAATCGCTAGAAAACATAATTTTCGAGTGCTATTGCATGAAAAGCCTTTTGCTGGTGTAAATGGTTCAGGAAAACATAATAACTGGTCCTTGAGCACAAATACAGGAGTTAATCTTCTCGCACCTGGTAAAAATCCAAAAACGAATCTTCAGTTTTTAACTTTTTTCGTTAATACGATTAAGGCAATTCACGACAATGCAGATTTACTTCGCGCTGCAATTGCATCTGCGGGAAATGACCATCGTTTAGGAGCAAACGAAGCTCCTCCAGCAATTATCTCTGCATTCATTGGGTCTCAACTTTCGTCTTTGTTAGATGATTTGGAAAAGAACATCAAAGCGGGAAAAATGACTCCGCAGGATAAAACAGTACTCAAATTGAACATTGGGAAAATTCCTCAAATTTTGTTAGACAATACCGATAGAAACAGAACTTCACCATTTGCATTTACAGGTAATAAGTTTGAATTTAGAGCGGTTGGTTCCTCAGCGAACTGTGGTTCTGCGATGATTGTCTTGAACACCATCATGGCAAAACAATTGAAAGAATTTAAAAAGTCAGTTGATGCTCGAATCGATAAAGGTGAACCAAAGGACGAGGCAATTCTCAAGGAACTTCAATTACTAATCAAACAATCCAAGAAAATTCGCTTCGAAGGAAATGGTTACGGAGATGAATGGGTAAAAGACGCTGAAAAAAGAGGCTTAGCGAATTTAAAAGATACACCTCGTGCTTTGCAAGTGTGGCATGACAAAAAAGTGGCAAAACTTTTCGAAGAAATGGGAGTTTTATCCGAAAGAGAATTGGACGCAAGAAGAGAAATAGAATTTGAAAACTATGTATTGAAAATTCAAATCGAATCTCGTTTGATGGGAGATTTGACTCAAAACCATTTCATTCCTGCTGTCGTTGAATACCAGAATAAGTTAATTAGCAATGTGCAAGGTTTAATTTCAATTTTAGGTGAAAAAGCGGGCAAGGAATCGGCAAAAGCTCAAATTCAATTGATTCAAGAGATTTCTTTGCACATGAATAAGATGAAAGCGGCATCCGATGCGATGTTGGAGCAACGAAAACTCGCCAACAAAATAGAAGATGCCGAGAAAAAGGCACTTGCATATTGTGATAAAGTGAAATCACATTTTGATGAAATTCGTTATCATGCCGATAAGCTTGAGTTATTGGTTGAAGACGAATTGTGGCCGTTACCAAAATTCAGAGAATTGTTGTTTACAAGATAAGTTTACCTACAATTACCGACAGAATGGCTGTTTCGATATAACGAGGCAGCCATTCTTTTTTATTGCAAATTCAAAGCGAATTTAAGTAGGGAGTGAAGTGCGTCCTCGTTTTTCTTGAATGAGAGACAAATTATGTGATAACCTTGTTTGTTTTGGTAAGTTGAAATTTTATTAGTGGATTCAAGCAAGTTTTTTGATGTCTTAAATGCTGGGATTAACTCCAAGAATAGTCCTTTCCAACCGGCATTTGAAATCTTGACAATGTTTTTTGGGTCACCAGTAACAAATGGGTTTAAAAAAGTTTTAGTTAACTGGAAATTATTCAACGTGCTAATAATAAATTGATTAGTATCGATTTGTTTAATGTTAATTGATTGCTGGCCAAGTTGAAAACGCTCTTTAGATATAATTTTGAACGGTAGATCAACGTGTTTCAAAACATTGCTTGTAATAGAGTTGCCCGAAATTTTATTTTTATAGCATAAAAGAACTTCGAATTTAGGTATTGCTTGAATTTCGGAATCGTCGATAAAATTCAGACAGAGATAATTCAATGATATGTAATTTAATTCTTTCAAATGAATTAATTCGCTGATTCTATTTTCTTGTAAACTTCCGAACTGGGAAGAATTTATTTCGGTAGAAAGATGAAATCCTTTTGGCTTTAAACTCGTATGTGTTTGATTACGAAAATTTTTTTGTTCGATTTTCAGAAGGTGATCTTTCGCTTGAATGCAACCAAAACTGACTAATTTCGAGTTACTGAATTTCGAAACGAATTGTTTTGATTCGTCGTTTTTCAGTAAATATTCAAACGAATTGTTTATAATATATTTTTGAAAAAGTGTTTTACTACTTTTCAATTCTCCTAAAACCCAATATGCATTCAACTTGTTGCGAAACAATAACGCTTTTCTCAGTTTTAGTTGATTCTGATCGAATTTGTCGGCATTTGAAATTTTAAATTTAAGTGCTGTAAAAGATTTTTGATTTATTTTAAAGCTGATTACCTCCAGCGGAGCCGTATAATCAATATTTAAATCGGATAAACTAGTTTCTGTTTTTGAATCCTTTGAAACAAGCTCTTTAACTTTTTGAACTAAAACTTCATCTTCGTGCACGAACAACTCATCGAAAACGAGTTTTTTAATAAGAGATGATGCGTTAAACAAATAATGTTCAGTTGTAGATTTTGGAATTCGAGTTTTGAATTCGGATTCTTTAGTTTCATTGGGTTGAATAAATAGTACTAATGCTATAAAACTGACCGAAATCAATAAAATCGATAAAGTTTCTTTCCATTTATTCATTGTTGTAAAGGTAATGCAAAGTTGAATTCATTAATTTTGAATATGAAGAAAATTGTACGTTTCATTTTTTGGGTTATCGGTTGGGAAATTGATGAACGCACGCCTGAAGGAATTAAAAAATGTGTCATAGTAGTTGGCCCTCATACTTCGAATTGGGATTTTGTTTTAGGTAAAATGGCATTTATAACCTATGGTGTAAAAGGTCGTTTCTTGATTAAGAAAGAACTTTTTTTTCCACCGCTCGGTTGGATTTTGAAATCTATTGGAGGAGTACCTGTTGATCGAAAACAAAGGAATAATATGACTGAAACGGCAGCTAAATTTTTCAATGAAAATGAAACGATGTATTTGGTTTTTTCTCCAGAGGGAACAAGAAGTTATAATCCGAATTGGAAAAAAGGGTTTTATTATATTGCACAAAAGGCCAATGTCCCAATTTACATTTGTTACATGGATTACAAACGAAAAATAGGAGGATTTCACAGTATTTTCTATCCAACTGGAAATGTTGATGAGGATATAAAATACATAAAAGGAATCTTACGTGAGTACAAAGGAAGATTCCCTGAGAAGGGTATTGATTAATTTTTTTTCTTAACTAGTTGACCCGTTTTTTTGTCATAACCATATGGGCAGTGCTTGCAACCACTTTTACAACAATAACCACGTTTCAAATGATAGGCCTCGGTAAACACAATATAACCTTCACTACTCAAATAGTAATCATCTTTATTAAGATTGTTCTTCTTTGAAAAACCCGATAAATCCTCGCTCATGAGTGAATTTTCTTTGGAAATATTTAATGAATTTTTTAATAAATCAGTTATACATGAATTTAGAATTCCTAATCATAACGATTCAAAAACAAAATTGTTCGTCAAGAGGGATGATTTAATTCACATAGAATTTTCAGGTAATAAACTTCGGAAGCTAAAATTTAATTTAAAAGCATATTTTGAGAATCGATGTGATGGTATTTTAACTTTCGGTGGTGCCTTCTCAAATCATCTATTGGCGACTGCATCTGCTTGCAATTATTTGAATATTCCTTGTGTTGCAATTGTAAGGGGTGATGAATTAAACGAGATGTCAAATAAGTTATTGAAGCGTTGTCATGAATTAGGAATGAAATTGTTGTTTTATTCAAGAGCTGAATTCAGTCAAATAAAGAAATTCTCAGGTAAGTATTTATTTGAAGGTAAAGAATATTGGGCGGTTCCTGAAGGCGGCGCAAATCAACAGGGTATTTTGGGATGTCGTGAAATTGTTTCAAAATCTGATTATGATTATGTCATTGTTGCACAGGGAACTGCTACAACTAGTTTAGGAATTCTTTGTGAATTAACCGAATCTCAAAAGATGATAGTAGTTCCGGTCTTGAAAGGATTTGATTCAATTCAAGAAATGAACTCGCTTCTCTGGGATGATTGTCAAGTTGAAAATTTGAAAGAAAAAGTTATTGTTTTGGATCAATTTCATTTTGGGGGATATGCAAAAACGAATGCTGAGCTGAATCTTTTTGTAGAAAAGTTTAATGAAATGAATGATTTTTGTATTGAGCCAATCTATACGGGGAAGGTCATCTATGCGTTAAGTAAATGGATCAAATCAATAAATATTGAAAGAAATAAAAAAGTCCTCTTCGTTCATACGGGAGGACTTCATCAATTTTATTAAAATTATTGCTAGGATAATTTTTTAATTTTCCCTCTTGAGCCTGATTTTTTATACAAATGCATTGACTTAAAGTAAACCTCAAATGCTCCAAGGCTATTCGTCGCTTGGCTTAAGTAACTAATGTTTGCATCGAACGCCAAACCAACACGTATTCCTTTAATTTTAAATCCGAACGTCGTGGAAATGGCATCTTTATGTCTGTAGAAAAATCCGTAATTGACACAAACAGTTTTGTTTATGGTTGTGATTTCAGATCCATCGCGTAAAATATGTTCCATTAATACACCACCCATCAAATTATATCCAGGGCCATTTCTAAAGTATATGATACTTGGTTGAACTCGCAAATCACGCTTATTCGTTGTGATGTCTGCACCAGCTGTTAAAACCGTATTAATATACATACGATCTGCGCCGAAGGAGAAATTGATT
>JBMLTP010000250.1:1352-20729 GCA_049239885.1 Crocinitomicaceae bacterium | reverse complement strand
ATCAAACATTCCAGGTCCTGCGCCTACTCCAGTCACGGCTAAACGGAAAGGCAACAAAACCGCACCACTTCCCATTTGCTTGCGCTCCAAAAATGCCTTAAACGCAGTTTCAACATTTGCGGAATTGAAATCACTTATATGAGCAAGTTCATTTTTCCATTCTTCAATGACTACTGTTGTTTCCGGTTTCCACTTTTTAGAAATTGTTTCACGATCAAAAATGGTTGGACGAGCCAACAAATAAGCGCCATCCGTTAAAATATCCTGAGCAAACGTAGCGCGCTCTTTCATCAAATGACAAACCGATTTCAGCGTTTCAAGGTCAAATTCGTTTTCAGATATTTCTTGCAGTTTCAAGGCGATTTCTTCATCAGATTGAGCCCGCAAATATTGTTGTTGAAACCATTTCGTTTTTTCAGGATCAAATTTAGCACCTGCTTTTGAAACGCGATCCAATGAAAATGCTTCTACCAATTCGTCTAAGGTGAAAATTTCTTGAGTTGTACCTGGATTCCAACCTAAAAGTGCCAACATGTTGATGAAAGCGCCCGGCAAATAACCTTTTTCTCGGTAACCAGAATACAATTCACCTTCGGCAGTTGTCCAATCCGTCGGAAAAACAGGGAAGCCAAGTCGGTCGCCGTCTCTTTTCGATAATTTTCCATTTCCATCCGGACGGAGCAACAGAGGTAAATGAGCGAATTCGGGACAATCCCAACCAAATGCTTCGTATAACATCACGTGCAGTGGCGCTGACGGCAACCATTCCTCACCACGAATCACGTGGCTGATTTCCATCGTATGATCGTCCACAATATTTGCCAAGTGATACGTCGGCATTCCATCGCTCTTGAAAAGTACTTTATCATCCAAATTATTTGTATTCACAACCACCCAACCACGAATGATATCATGGAATCGAATGTCACGATTTCTAGGCATTTTCATTCGTATAACGTATGGTTCACCTTCGGCTAGCAAGCGATCAACTTCTGTTTGAGGTAATGTCAATGAATTTCGCATAGACGTGCGTGTAACACCGTTGTATTGCCAGTTCGGCATACCCATTTTCTTGGCTTGCTCTCGCATGTTCTCCAATTCTTCAGCAGAATCAAATGCATAATATGCTTTTTCCTCCTTAACCAATTGCTCGGCATAAGGCTGGTACATCGCTTTGCGTTCTGATTGAACATATGGGCCAAAGTCACCACCTAATCCTGGACCTTCAGTAGGCATGATTCCGCACCATTTCAATGCATCCATGATATATTCCTGTGCTCCCGGCACAAAACGCGTTTGATCTGTATCCTCGATTCGAATTAGAAAAGTTCCGTTATTTTTTTTTGCAAAAAGGTAATTATATAAAGCTGTTCGAACTCCACCCATGTGAAGCGGACCTGTTGGAGACGGGGCAAATCTTACGCGAACCGGTTTTTGTGACATACTGAAAATTTTCGGCAAAGATAATCGAATTTCAGAGAAATGTTGGGTGAAAAAGCTTAAGGTACGCAGACCAACGTATCATACCAAGGAGAGAAACCTGCCCAAATTCCCAATGCACCACCAGTAAGATTGGTTGGAATATTGATTGGCGTCGCATACGGATTATCGCTTGATTCCATTTGTGCGGATTTTTTATCAAAAAAATCGTAGGTTTTCTTATCCATTTTCGAAAATTTCACAACGACGGAATCTCCTAATCGGTAATACCTTTTGTAGATTTCAAGGTGCGTACTGTCTTTTCTTTTGAGTGGATTTTGATAGGAGAAATCAAATGTTAAACCATCGAAATAGCGATCTTCACGATAGGCTCCAAAACCTCGCCGAAATATTTGATCTAAATCTTCGTCATTTTCTTTATTGATTCTTCTAACTTCCCATTTGTAAGCATCAAATTGTCCAGGTGGATCTTGCAGTTTCGCCCATGAATAACCGTATTCGCCTGTCTCTGGTTCCAATTTCCAATAAATTGATTGCAACGGAGTAGGCGCAGGTAAATATGTTGTTGCATTGTACTTTTTACCTTGATGATCGATGATTAGTTCATATGTTTTTTCAGATTGGGCGACTAAACTAGTGGAAGAATAAACCCGAATGGGTAACTGAAGTAATTCATCTAATTCTATTCGTAGCATCTCTGCCAATTTTTTCTGCGACGAAAGAGGAAGATCAGTGGACAAAAGATAAGCGAGTTGGAATGTATCATTATCAACGACAACCTTAACATCCGCATCTGAAACAAACGAATTGACATAAGTCGTTACATAAGACTCCGTGAAAATATTGGCTGACTGTGATAATATTACGATTGGATGACCCCCTGCTTCAATATTCCCGTCGACAACGATCTGTTGCTTATAACCAGGTATATCAATTTTCACTTCCTTGGTGCAAGAGAAACTGATAGTGACAACCAATAAAAAGTAAAAAATTCTATTCAAGCGCCTTACTTAACTTCCACTAAGTTAGGGATAAAAAGCCCACGCTCAAAATCGATGTCAATACGACCCAAATTTACGCCTGCCCAACCAACTTGATTGATGACAACAGGATTCCCAACGCTATTTTTCTCAATGGTCGGTTTTTCCAAAAATGTGTGTGAATGCCCACCAAGAATAATATGAATATGTTCTGTTTTCGATGCTAAAACCCGATCCGATATTTTCGTCGAATTTGGATATTCGTAACCCAAATGTGATAAGCAAATCACTAAATCACAACCTTTTGAATTCAGTTCCATCGAAATTCTATTCGCTGTGTCAATTGGGTCGAGGTACTTCGTATTTCCAAATTTATCGTCCGGCACAAGCCCTTTGAGCTCCACTCCTATTCCAAAAACACCGATTTTCAGTCCACCTTTTTTAAAAATTTTATAAGGCTGCGTTTGATCTTTGAGAATTGTTTCCGAAAAATCGTAATTGGCACATAGAAATGGGAAATTTGCAAATCGTTTGGCATTTAAAAATCCATCCAAGCCGATGTCGAAGTCGTGATTTCCCATCGTTGAAGCGTCGTAGCCCATTTTAGACATTAATTTCATTTCCAATTCACCATGAAAGGTATTGAAGTATGGTGTTCCTTGAAAAATATCACCGCAATCCAATAGTAGAACGTGCACTTCTTCGCTTCTGATTTTTTGAATTAAACTATGTCTTTTAGCCACGCCACCCATTCCCGGGAATTTGGAATGATTTGAGGGAAATGGTTCAATGTGTGAATGCGTATCGTTCGTGTGCAAAATCACCAATTTGGATTTACTAATGGAAGTTGATTGCTGTCCGAAGGAAAAATTGCTCAGAGCCAGAGATCCTGATGCGAGTGTTAAATTTTTAAGAAACTTTCTTCTTTCCACAATCAATTTTCAATGTGCGTAAAGATAGAAATGTAAAATGAAATTCAGATAAAATCAACGTTAAGAAACAATGTGGAATTAAATTTTAACCTCCGTATGCTTTTAAAAATTGATCAATACTCGATTTGCGTGTAGCTCGGTCGTTAATGAGTTGGGAATTTATCGAAATACATTGTTCTCGATTAATTTTAATTGCCTGATCAATCGGATTATGTCCTCTCATTTCAATCACACCATTCTCATTTTGACGAATCCATTCCTGAGAGACCGGCAAGTCAGAAACAATCGGGATACATGAAGCCGACATCGCCTCCAATAAACTTACGGAAGTTCCATCACTCGCAGGAATTGAAATGTAAATCATAGATTTTGCGTACCAACGTCTATTTTCCTCTTTTTGCTGCCAACCAACAAACGCAATCTTGGATTCGATTTCAAGTTCTTGTGAGCGATTTTTAAGTTTTCTTGTTTCACTGCCTGTTCCTGCAATAACTAATTTCCAATCAGGGTTAGTCTTCGAAAATTCAGCAAAATACGTTATGATTTGATCAATCCGATAAAGGGATTCGTGAAGGCGATTCGAATAAATAATTTTCTCCTTTTCCGCTGATTCAATTGGGTCAATACCATACTGAAGAAGAAGATATTTATCTTCGTTCACGATTGATTTCATAGCCAAAATCATATCCTTGGAATCAGCTGTTACAGCATCGGAATTTTTTAAAGTTGATCGAACAATGAATTTATACAAGATATTTTTCTTCGGCATCAGTAAGACATCGCTTCCCCAAGCCGTTGAAACTACTCGAATGTTCAATGATTTTGCAATTTTCGCAACTACGAAGGCCAATCGATTTACTTGATGAATGTGAATAACATCGGGCTTTAACCCTTGAACAAGTTTTTTGACTTTCAAATAATTTTTAATGACTTTCCAAGGTTGAAGTTGCCGAAATGAGATTACAAATTCCTCAATTACGCCCTCAAAATCACAAGCTTCTTCGGAAAGCAAGTAAATGTTCTTTTGTCTTTCTTTCAAAGCGAAAATAAAGGAAGAAACATGCACCGACTTGGGTCCGACTTGCAAAATTTTCATTTCGTGAGTTTATGAATGAGTTCAGCCAATTTATTTACTTGTTCTTTACGATGCAATGAAGCAACTTGTTCGTCAGAAGCAAATTTAATTTTGTTTTGTTTCCAATCCTCGTATGCGTTCAAAATGATTTTTTTATTTTCTTGCAATTGATCAAATTCAGCGACATAACCGCAATCAAATTCTTCGATGAGTTTAGCTGCAACATCCGTTTTATCGACGAATGCCAATACCGGTTTTTGACTAGAAATATAATCGAATAATTTTCCGGTGAAAATGCCTTTTTGTTCACTTTTCGGATGAAGTTGAACATTGCAATCAAACGTTGCCATTTTCTCGATTGCTTCTAAGTAAGGTAGGTTTGGCGATATAAGTATATTTTTTTGGAGCTCATTTGGGATATGGAAATTGCGATGTGCTCCCACAATTTCAAAGATGAAATCGAAATCAGAATATTCTTGCTTTAACTCACTCAATGCTTGCATCAAAATGTTTGGCTTGCGTTTACCATAAAAGGTTCCGAAATAACCTAAGGTAAACACTGAATTTTTCTCATTATCATTCAAATTTCTAATAAATTGATGATTGAAACCATTTCTGATTTCTTCGAAAAATTGAACTTTTGGCAATAATCGTTTGAAATCAGTCAAGATTGGTTCGCTTACACTCGTCACGGCATCAGCAAATTCGTTCACCTGTTTTTCAACTTTTTCAAGTGTAAGTTTAGTCGTGGAATCGATATAGGGATTAGCCGACATTTCATCCCGCATATCAGCAATCCAAGGAATGGTGGGAAACTTCTTTTTGAATTCGATTGCTACCAAATGTGCTTCTTGTGGACTAAAAGAACTTATAATGCAATCAAACGGATTGATTTTATGACTATTCTCCAACTTTTTGAAGGTCGATTTTTGCCATTTCGAAAGCGGATTTCGAATAAATTTTGATAATATGATTCGGGTTCCAACTTTTAATTTATGCAAAAAGGTTCCGTCAGACTGTTTGTCTTTCAATCGCTCAAAAAGTTTATTGGAAGAACTGTAATGAACTTTTGTCGAATCATTCCAAGTAATTGATCTTTCTATTTGATCCAAGCAAAACACTTCCACTTCAAAATCTTCACTCAAGAATTCAGCAAAGGCTACCATGCGATTGGTCGCCACACTTTCTTGAGGTGGGAACCAGGTTGTAATTAGTGCTATGCGTTTATTGGTTAACAATTTCCTTGATTTTTTGAATGTAATTTGTGGCTAACGTTTCGGGATTGTAACGTGTTTTCACCAGTTCCATCATTTCATTATTTGGCTTCATACCACGATTTTTAATCTTTTCAATTAATTGATTCATCCCTACAATTGATTCATTTGAGTTTTTTGCCAAATAAGTCAATTCAAACGGCAAGGACATCATCACTTCACATCCTGAAGCTAAGGCTTCAATTACCGAAACTGAAAATCCATCGTGTTCTGTTAATCGAAGAAAAATTGGAGTTTCACGTAAGTAGTTTTCAAATTCATCAGCATTTACCCAGCCATTTAAATGCACGTTTGAAGTTATTGGAAAATCTGATTTCGACAAACCAAACAATTGAAAATCAATCTCAGGAAATACCTTGGCCAATTCTGAAATTCGTTCCATTCCATAAAATGCTTGTCGATTTTCAGCAACATAGCTCATTACCGAAATTCGTTTATAAACTGTTGGATTGGGTTTAACTACCACTGATTTAAAATGCTGGTATTCAGGCTCAACATTAATACTCTTCACCTCTTCCATCAGCCATTCGGAATCAACAAAGTTGTAGGAATAATCAATGTATTTTCGCTCAATCGTTTTATTTTTAAATCGATCCATTGCAAGCAACGCATCCGTCCCCATCCATTGAAGAATCAACTTTTTTTTCCATTTCAAAACCAAGTTCAAACTACCACTGTTGTCAGTCACTCCATTCATCGAAATGACAACATCTGAAAAGGGAATTTGAAGAAAAAACTTTAACTGATCCCATTTTGAATTATACGTATCCAAAAAAATATACTTGGACTCAGGATCGAATTTCTGAAGTTCTTCCGCTAATCGTTTTGAAAACAAAGGCAAACCACTAATTAATACTTTCATTTCGTTTTTTAATTAGTTGATAATACCAAATCAATAAGGTCAAATAAAAAAGCGCATATACAAATCCATAAAGGTAAAGTGTGGGCAAAAAACTTAATTCAAACCAAAGGCCTATGAAAAGAGTAATAAGCGTGCAAGCATATCCGCTAAGACTAATTAAGAAAGCCGCTTTCTGCTTTTCCATTAAAATAGGAAGTCCTGAAATTGGCGATAAAATAAAATACATAAACAGCATTGGAGCCATACACCTCGCGTATTTCCCAGCCTCCTCCCAATTATTTCCTAAATACCATTTGAAAATAATGGGTCCCAATGCAATTACGACAATCGTAAATGGTATCGCGAATAGAATCGATGTTCGAACCGTTTTTTTCACGATTGGAAACAATGATTTACCGGCATTTATTGCTTTTCCTGCCTCAACATAGAAGAGCTGAGATACCGAGCTTGAAATCAAAACGATAGGTGCTTTGACATACTTGTTCATCATAGCAAAAAGACCTAATTCCAAGTATCCAAAGTATTTCGATATGATCCAATACAATAAAAATTGCGTGATGAAAATGTCTGAAAAAGCGTGCAACGAATTTATCAATGGAAAATCCTTGTATTCTTTCAAAGTCGATTTTATGGTAATCATGTTAAAATCTTTGTAATTGACTTTTTTATTTACACCAACCATTAGAATTATAATATTCACATATTGCGATAATAGCCAAGAAACAATCAAGCCATTGATTCCCCAACCGATGTACCCCAAAGCTGCCGCCAAAACATTATTTACGATCGATTGAGAAATTTTTCCAATTGACAATAAATGAAAGCGTTCATGCCTCAAATTCCAGTTATTAGTTAAACCTAAAAAGCCAAAACTAATTACAGCGAGAGGAACCATCCACAAATAAGTCGGAAGATTTTTGTCGTTATAAAGTTCTCCAATTTGATAAGCGAAAAGTGGTATTAGGATACTCAAAACGCCTAAAGCAATTGTAATGAAAAATCCTGTAAAAGCTATTTCCTGCGCTTTTTTGTGTTCTACTGGAATCGGAACCGCTAACTCCAATCTACCTGTTGAAATGATTCCAATAACCCCAACGATTGCCATAAAATTCGCTAAAACAGCAAATTCTTCAGGTGTGAAAATGCGAGACAATATTGGCGCAACCAAAAAGGGAATTAACTGACTTAATGTGTTTCCAGACAACATCGTCAAAAAATTGCGGTAGTATGTCTTGTTAGATGTCGTCAATTCGTTTGGTTTGAAAAATTGTCAATTGAATTGCTAAAATCGGCAATAGTAGCCAATTAATTGTAAGATACAGATACGATGACGGCATCATCCATAACAATGGAAGTGAAACCATTAATAAAGTCAAAGCAATTTTTTTAGGCGAAGAAATAGTATTTCGAATTTGAAAAAAGGACACAAAAATGAAAATCAAAAACGAAAAATAAAGCCAACCAAATAAACCGAACTGGCTGATGATTTCGATAGGGAAATTGTGTGGGGAAGTATGGGTATGGACAAAATAGTTGTTTTGTTTCGCCTTACAGTTTTGAGCGTAACCACCTGCCCCGATTCCAAGAATTGGTGCGGACTGAATGAAATCTATTCCGTTTAGAATTAGATTTTTACGCAAATTCACCGATCCAGTTGGACTTTTGGTATTGATCGAGTCGAGCTCGTCGATCAACATTTTTTGTTCTTTTTTCGAAAGTTGATCTTTGGCCGAAACAACATTTATTCGACCTTCTCTTTTTTCAATCAACGAGACCCCATTCAACCGATAATTTGCGCCATTCTCATATTTTGGTCCAAGAAAAATTCGATTATTAAAAATGGTGATTCCAAGTAACAATAAAACAATCAAATAAGGATAAATGGATTTTATACCGTTTATTTTCAAATGAAAAAACACTGATTTAACAAGGAGAAAAACCAAAATTCCACCACTAATAATTTTCGCAAAATTGGAATCGGCAAACGTAGAAAAAACAAAAATGACTAACGTAACTAAAATTTGAAACAAGGAATTAGTTTGAATTTTTTCGTCAATGATATTTAAAATCAAAAAGATAAAAATCAAATAAGTCAAATAATCGTTTTGATTATCGTAAATAAACATCGGGGCGTAAAATGTATTTCCAACGGGCAACTGAAGTAGTTCAGTCGTTTTGTGTCCTGCAAAGTGAATTCCTGTGAGAAATTCAAAGATTCCTGAGAAAAGTAAAACAAATAAAAAACACCTCACTCCCAATTTGACAAGCCTTAAAAATTTTTCCTTATCCAAAATATGAAATGAACCAATCAAAACGAAGCCAAACAAAAATTGCATAATCAAGGAACGCACATCGAAAATAGCTTCGGGCGGAAATCCATTGAATGAGCTCGAAATCAAAGCATAAACCAACCAAATGAATAAAAAACTGAGAATTATTATTTCAAAGCGATTGAATTTTTTAACCGCAATTAAACAAAAAGGCAAAATTGCTAAAGTGACTATCAAATTTGGGTAAATCGTTAGTAACCCGATTGAAAATCCGCCAATATTCGAGCCAAAAGGCAAGGTTAAAAGCCAAGCAAAGAATAAGAATCGAACAAGATTCCTTGACTCGCTAAAAATTGACTTGAAATTGACATTAAAAGGCGACATTGAAACAAATTTACCCAAAATCAGACACTTCGATAATAGCTTTGAAAGAAGCTTTCCTCGTTGAATTGTTAACTATTACCTATTTGAAAGACTATCTATAAAACCCAAGTTGTTATATTTGCTCAACAAAAAACTAAAAAATGAAAAATGTCGCTGTTATTGGTGCCGGAACGATGGGAAATGGAATCGCTCACGTATTTGCGCAATTTGGTTATCACGTTAATTTAATTGATGTATCGGCTCCCGCTTTGGAAAAGGCAATTGCAACAATTGGGAAGAATTTGGATAGACAAGTCGCGAAAGGCTCTTTAACTGAAGATGAAAAATCGGCGACATTGAATAATTTGAAAACCTTTACGTCAATTCAAGAAGGAGTTGCAGGTGTTCAATTGGTTGTGGAAGCGGCAACAGAAAATATTGATTTAAAACTTAAGATTTTCAAAGAATTAGATGAAGTTACTGACCCTTCTGTGATATTGGCAACAAACACGTCTTCCATCTCAATTACAAAAATTGCTTCAGTTACTAATCGTGCTGATAAAGTCATCGGAATGCACTTCATGAACCCAGTTCCTGTGATGAAATTGGTGGAAATCATTCGTGGTTATTCCACTTCAGATGAGGTTACCGAACTAATTATGGAAACTTCCAAAAAATTAGCAAAAGTTCCTGTTGAAGTGAACGATTACCCTGGTTTTGTTGCGAACAGAATTTTAATGCCAATGATCAACGAAGCGATTTATACGTTGTATGAAGGCGTTGCAGGCGTCGAAGAAATCGATAAGGTTATGAAATTAGGAATGGCGCATCCGATGGGACCACTTCAATTGGCTGATTTCATTGGCTTGGATGTATGCTTGGCAATTTTACATGTGTTACACGATGGCTTCGGCAACCCAAAATACGCTCCTTGTCCGTTATTAGTAAATATGGTTACGGCTGGCAAAAAAGGCGTGAAATCGGGTGAAGGCTTCTATTCTTGGACGCATGGGACTAAAGATTTGATTGTTGCTGGGAATTTTAAGAAGTGATCATCGTACTTAACTAAATCGGTTTCATCCTCTTACCAAACCAATCATCCCATTCTTTCTATATAATTGGAAAAGAAAACTATCTTTGATTAACTAAATTTATACAAAATGAAAAAATTGCTCTTTTTATTCTTGGGTTTTGCTTCTGTTCAGTCGCTTGTAGCTCAAAATGTTGATGAAATCATTAAATCCTACCACGAAGCGATTGGTGGCAAAAAATGGGATGCCGTAAATGGAATGCGCATGACCGCAAACGTAGAGCAAGGTGGAATGAAAATACCAGTAGAAGTGGTTACTTTGAGAGATGGCCGCATGTATACGAAGGTTACTTTTATGGGCAACACGATGACGATGGGTGCTTTTGACGGAGATAAAAGTTGGTCGACCAATTTTATGACTATGGAGCCTGAAGAAGGGACTGCAGAAACTTCCGAAAATGCTAAACGAGCGATGAAAGAATTTCCAAATGCGCTGATCAACTACAAATCGTTGGGTTATAATGCTACGCTTCTTGGAACTGAAAAAATAGAGGGAACTGAGTGCAACAAAATCAAATTGGAGAAAAAAACGATGTTAGTTGAAGGTAAGGAAGTTCCAAATGTTGAGTTTTACTACTTGGATAAAGAAAATAATGTTCCCGTTTTAGTTGAAGCTGAAATCAAAGAAGGTGAAATGAAAGGTAAAATTTCTCAAGCTAAATTCAGCGATTACCAAGAAGTTAATGGCGTTTACATTGCTTTTTCCAATAGTAATGGAATAAAAGACGAGGGTGCGCAGGTGATTCAATTTGAAAAAGTTGAAATCAACCCAACTTTCGACGAAAAAGATTTTAAGTTTCCTAAGAAATAATTTATACGTATGATTCGAATAGCGTTTTGTGCACTCTTATCGGGTGTGTCTTTGTCTGCCTTGTCGCAAGAGAAAATGATAGCAGGAGAATATTTTGGCGATCTGAAAGCTCGACATATCGGTCCAGCGTTGATGAGTGGCCGTGTTTCTGATGTTGAATTACATCCTAAGAATTCCAACATCGTTTTAATCGGTTCTGCTGGAGGTGGTGTTTGGAAATCACAAGATGGCGGCGTGCGATTTAATTCCATATTTGATGGGTATTGTCAATCAATTGGGGTGGTAACTATTGATCCAAACGATCCGGATTACACGTATTGGGTTGGAACAGGTGAAACATGGACGCGCAACAGTGTTTCCATGGGTGATGGCATCTACAAAACGACAGATGGAGGTAAAAACTGGACAAAAATGGGTCTTGAAAAATCAGACCGCATCGCATCCATTCAAATTCATCCTAATAACTCGAATATTATTTACGCTGCTGCACTTGGAGCCTTGTGGGGCAATAGTGATGATCGTGGAGTTTATAAAACGGAAGACGGAGGAAAAACTTGGAACAAAATTCTTTTCGTTAACAACACAACAGGTTGCTCTGAATTGGTCATGGATCCATCAAATCCGGATGTGCTTTACGCGGCTTTTTGGGAGTTCAGAAGAACGGCCCATTCATTCAATTCAGGTGGAATGAATAGTGCTTTGTATAAATCTACTGACGGTGGAAAAACGTGGCAAAAATTACAAAATGGCTTGCCTAAAGGAAAATTAGGGAGAATCGCCGTAACGATAGCACCGTCAAATCCTAAAATTATCTATGCGGTTATGGAAGCGGAGAAAAAAGAGGAAAAAGGCTTATATCGATCAGATGATGGTGGTGCGAATTGGAAATTTTTGAATGGTGATTTTGCATTAACCGTTCGACCTTTTTATTTTTCAAGAATTACGGTGGATCCAAAAAACCCTGAAATAGTTACAAAAGCAGGACTTTTTGGTTCTATTAGTCGCGATGGCGGAAAAACATTTAAGAATTTGGGTTCGATGCACTCCGACATACATGACATCGTTTTTGACCATGCGAATTCAAGTAAAATGTTTGCCGCTACAGATGGTGGATTGTATCGTTCTCTTGACGGAGGTTCAAGTATGGAAATAATTGAAAATCTGCCTTTAAGTCAGTTTTATCACGTGAGTTTAGATAACCGAACACCTTTTTATGTTTATGGTGGTTTACAGGATAACAATTCTTGGTTCGGTCCTTCTGCAAGTCCAGGCGGTGTTGAATCAAGGGATTGGGAATTGGTTGGACAAGGTGATGGTTTCCGTGTGTACCCGCATCCGACTGATCCGAATGTTGTTTATTCTGAAATGCAAGGTGCTGAAGCCATTTGGCGATTTGATGTTGCCAAGCAACAATTGAAAGTCGTTAAACCTTACCCTGTGGAAGGTGACCCGAAATTGCGTTTCAATTGGAATGCCGCGATAACAACAAGCAAACATCAGCCAAATCGCTTGTATGCAGGAAGTCAGTTTGTTCACGTTTCAGAAGACCGTGGTGATAGCTGGAAGAAAATTTCCCTAGACTTGACCACGAATGATCAAACCAAACAAAATCAAGAAGAATCAGGTGGGCTTTCCGCTGATAATTCAGGAGCAGAGAATCATTGTACAATATTTACGATTGCTGAATCACCTTTAACTGATCAAGTTATTTGGGTTGGAACAGATGATGGAAACGTTCAGTTGACGCAAGATGGAGGAAAAACGTGGACTAATTTGATAAAAAATATTGTCGGTTTGCCAGCAAATACTTGGTGTTACCACATCGAAGCAAGTGTTCACGGTAAAGAAATTGCTTATGCCGTTTTTGATGGTCACGCGAAGAATGATTACCAACCATACGTTTATAAAACAACGGATTTCGGAAAGACTTGGAAGTCGATTGCTACATCGGAAATCGGTTCGTTTGTTCGCAATATTCAGGAAGACTACAAAAATCAAAATCTCCTTTTCATTGGTGCAGAAAATGGCTTGCATATTACGTTGGATGGAGGAGCAAGTTGGTCACCATTTACGAATAATTTCCCGAAAGTCGCTGTTCACTATTTGGAATTGCACCCTGAGAAGAATTCGCTTGTAGCTGCAACTCACGGAAGAGGAATAATCATTTTAGATGATGTTTCTACACTTCGTAATATCAGTGAAAGTTTATTGAAGTCCAATTTGACTTTCTTTGATACAAAACCATTCACAATTAGTGAAAAAAGCAATTTTGGAGGCACTGCCTCTGAAAATCAATTTGTAGGTGATAACCCATCCTCTAATGCGAAAATAAATTATTTCCTACCTAAGCGTCATACTTTCGGAAAGATGGTTGCTGAAATCGTTGATTTGAATGGGAATCTTGTTTCAAAATTGGAAGCTGGTAAAATGAAAGGAATCAATACTATCGAATGGGGATTCAATTCTTTGGCCCCAAAAGTGGCAAAAGGAAAAGGATTTTCTGCAGCAGGAGCACCAACTGTTAAGGCTGGGAAATACAAAGTCAAAATTTCAAAAGGAAGTGAAGTATTTGAAAAAGAGATAGACGTTCAATACGATCCAAATTCAACATTCACGTTAAACGAGCGAACTGAACAACAACGTGTGACCCAAGAACTATTCAATTTCGTTCAGGACTTGGCTTTTGTGGTTTACCAAATTGATCAATGGGATGAAAAAGTCGAAGAATTCAAGAAGAAAAATAGCACACCGAATAAAACAGTTGACAAACTTGCAATTGAGTTGGATGCATTACGCGATAAATTAGTTGTAACTAAAGGGGATAACTACGTCGGAGCTGGTGAACCTCAATTAAGAGAGAAATTGAATGACATTTACGGAACAATATCTTCCTATTATGGAGCTCCTTCATCAACGCAATTGGAAAACATCGCTTCGTTGAAAAAACAATTTGAAAGTTCGAAAACGGAATTTGAAAAAATTAAAAGTGGAAATCTTAAAGCATTTGAGAAAATTCTAGAAAAGAATACCACGGTTCAAAAACCTGTAATTGTTGGCTTCGAGGAGTTTTTGAAGTTGTAAAAAACTTCATATATTTGAGTTTGTGAATTTAGTTAACTATTTATGATAATTGATAAAAGATTTTGGAATGTTTTAGGATGGATTTCTTTGATATTCTTTTTTATTACTGAAGTTTATTATTTCTTTGTTGACGTCAATGTAATCGAAAGCCCCACTTGGTTGATAGCTGCAGTTGCATGTTGGTTTTATAGAGATTATTTAGATAAGGAAGAAAAGAATAAGCAGAATTCCTCAAAAGAATAGGATTTTTTATCCTTACCGATTTTAATACAATTGATTTTCGATTGACTCTAGTGACTATTTGTTTTAATAGTTGAATACTCAACCTATTTCTGTTTTTTACCAAATCAATTAACTTTCACCAATTAAATATTGGAAGAAGGTGAAACTTTAATTTCCTAGAAGAATGTAATTACCTCACAAGATTGATGTGACCAACATGCACTTGATTGATCTTGTCCTTAGCGTTGCGGAATGTTATTTTAAACGTGTAAACACCATCCTGTACTATAGCATCATTAAATTTCCCATCCCAACCCTGAAGATAGTCTTCTGTTATAAACACTAGTTGTCCCCAACGATTGAAAATGGTTAATTCATAATTCTCGATATTAAATCCTGATGAAAAGACAGGGATCCAAATATCATTTAATCCATCTTCATTTGGAATGAACGTGTTTGGAGCGAAAAATACTAAGTCATCAGAAACTCTTATAAGTTGAGACGTCGAGTCAATACAACCTTGATTAGAAATGGCAATTAATGTAATAAGATATGATTCTTGAAGTGTCCCATCATAGGTATGACTTTCAGGATTATAAAGTATATCCCCTGTTTCATCACCATAATTCCAAATGTATTCGATACCACCTGAAGAAGTATTTTGAATGTAAATGGTATTATCTCCTTCAACTATTTCAGTCGTTGATAAATTAAAGTCTGCAACTGGTGTAGGATAAGCACAAATCAAATCAGTTAATGTTAAGGTATTTGAACATCCATTTGGAGAATCCGTTGTCAAGGAAATATCAAAACATCCCGGATTTTGGAATGTATAGCTCAGATTATTACATTCATTCAATGTTGCTCCATTACCTAAATTCCAGGTACAATTTTGCGTATTTGGTGTTGTATTTGTTAAATTAACCGTTAAAGGAAGACATCCCTCTGTATAATCGACATCAAAGGTAACAACAGGAATCGGATCAACAGTTACTGTAGCTGATGCTTGTGGACTTGGACATCCATTCAAGAAATAAATAACTGAATATGGTGTTGTTACTTGAGGATTAACATTAATTGATGGTGAAGTTTCAGTTGTTGACCATAAATAAGTTCCTCCTGGTGAACTTGGAATTGCTGTTAAGGTACCTATTTCATTTTGACAAATCCCAATATTATTAACAGTAACAGATGGCGTATTTACAAGAGTTACTTGAGCTGACACAGAAGGACTTGGACAATCATTCAAAGAATATATGACAGAAACAGAGGTGGATGCCGTTGGGGTAATCGTATATGAACTTCCACTCGTACCATTAGACGGAGTCCAGATAAACACACCACCAGGAACAGAAGGAATTGCTGTTAACGTGCCTGATTGTCCTTCACACACGGATATATCATCAAGTTGAACAGAAGGAATATCTGTAACTGTAATTGTACCCGTTGCTGGCTGGCTCGGACAATTGTTCGCTGAAGTATAAACTACGGTGTAAGAAACAGTATTTAATGGTTGAAGCGTGATACTTTGTGTAGTTGAAATATTAGGAGTCGTATTCCAAGAATATGTTCCTCCTAATACGCTTGGAGTAGCAGTTAATGTGCCTTGTGAACCTGTACAAATTCCAATATTGTTTACTGAAACAGTTGGTGTTTGATAAACTGTCACGAGATGATTTGCGGTGTTTGAAGGACATCCATTTAATGTGTAGAATACTGAATAAGTAGTTGATATCGCTGGTGAAACCGTTACGCTTGAACTTGAACTTGTATTTGGACTCCATGTATAAGTACCACCAACTCCGGTCAACGATGAATTAGCAGTTATGACGGCGCTATTTCCTGAACAGATTGTTGTTGTTCCACTGGCGTTAACAACAGGTGTTGGAGTGACTACCACATTTGCCAAGGCTGAATTACTAGGACAATTATTTACATCAAAATACTGAACGTTATAAATGGCGTTTGATGTCGGATTAACACTTACAGAAGCACTTGTTCCAGGAAGAACATTATTACTCGGCAACTGCGTCCAAACAAAACTTCCACCAGGAGTTGAAGGAACTGCCGTCAAAGTACCTGAACTTCCTGAACATATTGTAATTGAACTAACAGTTACAGTTGGGTTGGCAATTTGATTAATTGTAATTGTTTCCGTGTCTGTACATCCATTTGCCGCTGTTGCAGTAACAGTATATGTACCTGCTGAAGTTAAATTAACCGTTGAATTAGAACCTAATCCATTACTCCATTGATAAGAAACACCCCCTGAAGCAGTTACATTTATTTGTGTTTGATTACAATGTAAATTAGTTGAACCAGTATTGTTGGTTATCACCGCTGTAGGAACCGTTTGATTGCTTGTTAATGTTATTGACTCTGTAGAGGTACATCCATTTGCACCTGTAACTGTAACTGTATAAGTTCCACCCAGAGTTAAGGATTGATTTGCATTGGATCCTAATCCATTTGACCATTGATAAGAAACTCCGCCACTAGCCTGAACATTAATTACAGGATTGGTACAGGTAAGCACTGAAGTGTTCGTAATGTTTGTTATAGATGATGTTGGAGGGTTAATATCCTGAGTTATATTTATTGTAAATTGTATAGGGCAAGAATTTCCGTCTGTTGCATTTAAAATATATTGACCAGGGGAATCAAAAGTATTAGAAGGAGTATTTGGGGTAAGTCCTCCGCTCCATGAAGTAGTTAATACATTATTTACTGTATAATCAATATTATTTACAGCACAAGTGAGCTGAGAAACGCCTGTAATATTTGTTAGGATTGGAGTTGCTGCAAAATCATTAATAACTGTATAATTAAATACTTCTTGACAATTATTCTGATCAACTACCATGGCTGAGTAATTACCAGCAACAATACCCGATAAATCCTCTGAATTAATGGTGTTATTCCAAACAACATTATAAGGCCCAACACCCCCGTTTACCGTCAAATCAATACCTCCAAAACCATTATTGCATAATACGTCAACAACAGAGGCGTTGGCAGTAATCTGACTTGGTTGACTAATATTAATTGAAGTTTGGGTAGGACATCCATTGTTGTCTGTAATATTGTAAATGTAAGAACCTGCCGATTCATTGAAGCTTCCAATTCCAGTATATGGTGAAACTCCACCCGAAGCACTTACATTCACTGTAGATAAATCTCCATAACATAAAATTGGCGTTGCGTTTGATGATGATGTAAGTGGCGTTGGTTCAGTAACTATAATAGTTGTATTTGCAGTATTTCCATAAAAATCAGTAATTGTGTAGGTATAAGTTCCTGCCGTAACTGTGAAGGAACCTGTTCCAGTATAAGGTGCAGTTCCGCCATTCCCGGTAACCGTAATTTGAGACGTACCACCATTACAAAGAATGGTTGTTGCTGTAGAATTTGCATTCAAAGGCAATGGTTCTGTGATTATTACGGATACAAAATCTGAACAGCCATTCGCATCAGTTACTGTATAAGAATAAGTGCCTGCTGTTACAATAAAGTCACCCGTGCCAGTGTATGGAGAAGTACCACCATTTGCAGTTATTGTAACTGTTGATGTTCCACCACTAACTGTTATAATAGTATTCGATGCTTGTGCGTCTAATACTGCAGGCTCAGTAATTACTGTAGAAACTGATGAAGTACATCCACTATCATCTGTAACAATAAAAGTATAGGATCCAGATGATAAATTGGTTGTCGATGGGGATGTAGAATATGGTGTCGTCCCTCCTAAAATTGATAAAATGACAGATCCATCTGAAAGACCATTACAACTAACATTAGTTTGACTAACAATCGAAACAGTTAAGTCAGCTTGTGGTTCCGTTATTTGAGCATTCACAGGGAATTGACATCCATTGTTGTCTGTTACAAGAAAAGTATAAGAACCTGCTATTAAATTATTCTGAGCTGGCGAAATGGAATAAGGACCAACTCCACCAGATGGTGTAATTAAAACCGATCCATTATTTCCACCGAAGCAAGTAACATTTATTTGACCGTCTAAAGTGGCTATAAGTGCTCCTGGCTCAGTAATCACTACACTTGCAGTTGTGCTACAGCCATTGTCATCGGTAATAGTTGCCGTGTAACTTCCCGCTCCAAGGGTCGATAGATCTTGGGTGGTTTGCACTGGTGTCGTGTTCCAGGAATACGTATAGGGTGATGTACCTCCTGTTACCGTTAAATCAATTAAGCCCGTTATATTGCCATTACATAACACGTTGGTTTGTGTTGTACTTGCTGATAATGGTGCTGTTGGCTCTGTTATCACTGCCGTAGCTGTTGTTGTACAGTTGCTCTGATCGGTTACCGTTACCGTATAAGTTCCTGCTTGTAAATTTGTAAGATCCTCGGTCGTCTGAACTGGGGTTGTGTTCCACGAATACGTATATGTTCCTGTTCCTCCTGTTACCGTTAAATCAATTGAGCCTGTTGAGTTACCATTACACAATACATCTGTTTGTGTTGTGCTTGCTGTCATTCCTGATGATGGTTGACTTAGCGTTACACTTGATGTTGTAATACAGCCATTGTCATCTGTAATTGTAACCGTGTATGTGCCTGCTGCTAAGCTCGATAGATCTTGGGTTGTTTGAACTGGGGTCGTGTTCCACGAATACGTATAAGGTGATGTGCCGCCTAATACCGTTAAATCTATTGAGCCTGTTGTATTACCATAACATAACACGTTGGTTTGTGTTGTACTTGCTGATAAAACTTGTGTAGGCTCAGTAATCACTACACTTGCAGTTGTGCTACAGCCATTATCATCGATAATAGTTGCTATATAACTTCCCGCTCCAAGGGTCGATAGATCTTGGGTTGTTTGCACTGGAGTCGTGTTCCAGGAATACGTATAGGGTGATGTGCCTCCTGTTACCGTTAAATCAATTGAGCCCGTTGTGTTGCCATTACATAACACGTTGGTTTGTGTTGTACTTGCTGATAATGGTGCTGTTG
>JBMLTP010000250.1:0-1252 GCA_049239885.1 Crocinitomicaceae bacterium | reverse complement strand
AATACCGTTAAATCTATTGAGCCTGTTGTATTACCATAACATAACACGTTGGTTTCTGTTGTACTTGCTGATATTGTATTAATTAATACGTTCAATGTTACAACAGAATCACATCCGTTTGAAGATAATAAATTTGCTGTATAATTTCCAGGTCCATTAATTGATTGACCATTCCAAATTACTGGTAAAATATTTGAACAGAAAGCTGTATCAATGACTAAATTAAACTCTGGATTCACTGTAATTGTCATGGATGTCGTAGTTGCACATTGTCCAACACAATTTGTTGCATTGTAAAAACTACTTGATGAATTGGCTTGTCCGAATGAAACAGGGTTAGGAATACCATTATTAAATTGAAGCGTAAAACCTTGATTAGTGTTACAATTATTAATAAGTAAAGCATATTTAGCTCCTGGTGTTGTCTGAACAAATTGGCAATAAGAATTTTCACCTGGATCACAATTAGGATCCTCTGTAAGATCGCTATCTGTCATGCTTAAACCAGTACTTCCAGATGAATTCAAACAAGACGCAGAATTACATCGAATTATCGTTCTAGGACCGCATGGATTATCTGTATTTAATTGGTAGAGTATAAAATCAACGTCATCATTCGGTAAATTAGGAGTAATATCAAATGTTAAATTTCCAGCTGTAGCAGCATTAAATATAAACCAAGCAGAATTTTGCTCATTTGGTCCAGGAACATCCATGCAACTTCCGGACTCAGGTTCTTCATCATTATATCCTGCACCATTTAAACTTGACACTGTAATTGTTTGATTTGGGTTACAAATAAGTACGGCTTGATCACAATCAGGACCTGGAAGAGGACTTGGGGTAAAAGTATAGGTTGTTGTAGCAGTATTATTTATTGCTGGAGACCATGTTCCCGAAATGCCATTATTTGAAATTGTTGGGAGATTCGATAATAAATCTCCTGAGCATATTGGTGAAATCTGAGAAAACTGTGGATTGATTGTTTGTGTCACAGATACAGTCATTGACGCTGATGTAGCACATTGTCCAATTGCTGGTGTAAAAACATAATTGGTAGTTGAATTTGTATTTATAGAAGGCGACCAAGTTCCCGTTACCCCTTCACTCGATTGACTTGGTAAGCTAAAAGAACCACCTGAACAAATTTCTCCTACTTGAGTAAAAGTTGAGGTGATAACTGGATTTACTACCACTGTTGCACTTTCTGTATCCGTACAACCACTTCCGTCTGTTACCGTTACTGTATATG
>JBMLTP010000249.1:0-4559 GCA_049239885.1 Crocinitomicaceae bacterium | reverse complement strand
ATTTCTTAAAGGCAAGCGATTTGCAACTCCGCCCAATTTCCCTTCCCGACCAACCACAGATTTTGCGAAGGAAGGACTTTTCAATGTTTTGGAAAATCAAATTGATTTCGAGGAAAAAAAAGTATTGGATTTGTGCGCTGGAACAGGAAATATTTCTTTTGAATTTATATCAAGAGGTGTGGCAAGTTTATTGGCAGTGGATAGTAATCCGAGGTGCATCCAATTTTTAAGAAGTAATATCAAACAGTTAGGGATTGATACTCAAATGAATTGCTATAAGTCGGATTGTATTGTTTATTGCAAGAATGCCCCAGAAAAATTTGACATTATCTTTTCAGATCCTCCATTTCATTTGAAATTTCACGAGCAATTAGTCCAACAAATTTTTGAGAAGCAATTGCTCAATGAAAATGGAATGCTAATCATTGAACACGGAAAACAAACAAAGTTGGAACATTTGAAAGGGTTCAAGCTTTGTCGTAATTTTGGAAATGTCTATTTCAGTTTTTTTGAACCAATTATAGAAACAAATGAATAAAAAGGGATTATTTCCGGGCTCGTTTGATCCGTTTACAAAAGGTCATGAAGGTGTAGTTTTAAAGTCACTTTCACTCTTTGATGAAGTAATCATTGGTATTGGTATTAATAGTCGTAAATCCTATTTATTCGATTTGAAAAAACGGATAGACCATATTTCTTCGTTATTCGGAGAATTTCCGCAAATAAGCGTTCAAACCTATCAAAAGTTGACGGTGGATTTTTGTAAGGATATAAACGCTTCACATATTATTCGTGGACTCCGTGATTCGAAAGATTTTGAATATGAGAAATCAATTGCACATATGAATCAAGCAATTTCTGGTATTGATACTGTTTTCTTTTTGACAAGTCAGGAGCATGGCGCAATCAATTCTTCCATTATTCGGGAAATGCGTTTGAATCAGGCTGATATTTCCCCATTTGTAACTTCACCTGAATTACTCGTTTAATTTGGTATCATTTGTGATAACATTCAATATGCTTGTAAAAAATCTGCTTTTATTGTTTTTATTGTTTTTCTCTTTTACACAAATTCAAGGGCAGGCCATTATCAAAGGACGGACGGAATTTAAAACGGATTTAATTGATGTTTATGAAATATCTGATTTCGTGACCAATACCGAACGGAAATTACTAACCGTTTCTGTCGATTCAAATGGTGTTTTCGCTTTTAATTTACCAGTCAATGGTGTAAAAAAAATAATTCTGAGGGATAAAAAACATTTCAGTTGGATGTACGCCCAACCCAAATCTAGGTATTTTATTCAACTTTCAAATGATAGTTACATTTCCTCTAGTTTCTTAAAAGACAATGAAATCGAGATGGAGTTTTTCTATCTGGATAGCAATGACATCAACTATAAAATTTTGGCTTTTGAATCTTGGATGGACTCTGAAATTGCAGATCTTTTTATTTTAAAAGATGCTCAGCAAGCTGAATTTATCAAGCGAGTAAGAAATTTCAAAAATGACGTTTCAACTGAATATGAGCAAGATACTTCCACTTTTTTTCGTGGTTATGTCAAGTACTCTGTTGGATTGAATGTTGATCAAATCAAATTTCTGGGTTCTCCTTCAATAAATGATAAATATTCATTTTATCTCGACAGCTTACCCATATTATATCGCCACGATAAATATATGGAATACGTTAACCTATTTTTCAATCGCTATTATTTTAGTTTAAATTCTGAAATTCGCAAAGCGATTTATGACGCCGTAATCCGAAGTGATGCTAAAACATTTCTTAATGCGCTTCATTCTGATGAATATTTAAAAAGTACCGAACTTACTGAATTGGTGGCATTAAAAATGCTTCACGAGAGTCTTAATACGCAAGAATTCCCAAAATCCAATGCAATAGCAATCGTTGAACAACTTGAATTCATGGTTTCAAATGAGGAATTAAGAACCATTGCACGAAATATTCTAAAATGCTACAATGAATTGAAAGTCGGTTCACGAATGAAGGATTTTAAATTAAATGCCAGTGTTTCGTTAAATCTTTATCAGGGAAAACACGTTTACATTCATTTTTTTGATCCTAACAATCAGAAATGTTTATCCGAAATATCAGCGCTAAAAAAACTCAATGAAAAATATGGGAAATACATTTCATTTTTAACCATCTATCAATCTAAAGCATCAGGCTTTTCAGCAATTGAACAACGGAATTTAGATGCCATAATTTGGGACAAATTTGCATTGGATCCTGCTCACGAAATTTGGACAGATTTAAAAATAAATAACTTCCCTTATTATCAATTGTTGGATAAAAACTTGGTTTTACTTGCTTCACCAGCTTTAGCTCCATCTCCTAATGGCAAATACGAAACAATTGAGAAAACAATGTACGATATTAAACGGGCTGCTGAGAACAGGTGAAATTAATATCCAACTTTAGTTCGTACCCTTTGCAAAACCTCTTGAGCAACTGATCTTGCTTTCTCCGCCCCGATTTTCAGAGCATCATCGATTTGTTTTTTATCAGCCATCAACTTGTTAAAACTAATTCGCTGATTTTCAAACTTCGTTATTATTAGTTCAAAAAGCGCTTGTTTGGCATGACCATATCCATAACCTCCTTTAAGGTAATTTTCCCTCATCCCATTGACTTGTTCAGAACTTGCTAATAGCTTGTATAAAGCAAAAACATGACAGGTATCTGGATTTTTCGGTTCCTCCAATGGCGTGCTGTCCGAAACGATTGTCATGATTTGCTTACGAAGTTCTTTTTCTGGCAAGAAAATGTCAATTGTATTTCCTCGCGACTTACTCATTTTTTCTCCATCAGTTCCAGGAATAAGCATCGTTTCCTCTTGAATTTTTTCCTCGGGAAGAATTAATGTTTCACCATATTTCTGATTAAATCGGCTCGCCACATCCCTAGTCATTTCAATGTGTTGTTTTTGATCTTTGCCAACAGGAACAATCTCTGCGTCATACAATAATATATCAGCTGCCATCAAAATTGGATAGCTAAAAAGTCCGCTATTGACGTCCTCCAAGCGATCGGCTTTATCCTTAAAACTGTG
The DNA here is from genome assembly GCA_049239885.1 of Crocinitomicaceae bacterium. GTDB lineage: Bacteria > Bacteroidota > Bacteroidia > Flavobacteriales_D > Crocinitomicaceae > UBA952. Next base: position 1,485 of record JBMLTP010000249.1, on the reverse strand, counting down.
AGCCAAAGTCATTCGCTGGTATGGATAAAAACATAACAAATACCACATCAATTCAGTCACTTCCGGAACATCACTTTGCCTATAAAAAACAGTTTTATTCAAATCCAAACCAAAAGACATCCAAGTCGCTGCTGTGGCATACGTATTGGATCTTAATTCATTGCCATCCTTGATTTGTGTCAAAGAATGCATATCAGCTATGAATAAAAACGATTCATTTAAAGGATTTGAAGCAAGTTCTATTGCAGGAACGATTGCGCCCAATATGTTTCCAAGATGCGGTGTGCCTGTGCTTTGAATTCCAGTAAGTATGCGTGACATTGGTTTTTTTTCTCAAAATTAGCAATAATGACAACATGAAAAGTTAAGAGAATTGTTTAGTTCGTATATTTGAGCATGCAAATCGTTTGTGGTTTATTCGGGTTAATTTGGAAATTATACATTGCACTCGTTTTTTCTGTATTTGCAATTCTTTTTTATCCTTTTTTTTTAGTAATTCTAATAAATCCGAAATGGAAAAAGTTCAGCTTTAAACTTTTCCTCGTTTGGAGTTGGTTGATGCGCGTTTTTTGTCTTTATGGAGTCAAGAAAATTAAGAATTCCGAACTACCAGAAGGTCCATACATCATAATCGCTAATCACAGCTCATATTTGGACATTTTCTTAATGTATTCGATCTTACCGAAACATCGATTTGTCTTTTTGGGAAAAAGTGAAATTCTTTCCTATCCGATTATTCGAACCTATTTTAAGAACCTGAATATTCCTGTTTTTCGTGGAGACAAAAGTAAAGCAGGACAATCATACAACTTAGCATCAAAAGCCGTTAAAGAAGGTTGGTCAATCGTTATTTTCCCCGAGGGAGGAATTCCCGACAAGCAATGTCCAAAAATGATTCCATTCAAAAATGGAGCTTTCAAATTAGCCAAAACCTTGAACATTCCAATTTTACCGCTGTCTTTTACGAATAACTATAAACTGTTTTCCGATCCCACAGAGATTTTAGGTCCAGCGAGACCCGGAATAGCTAGGGTTTACATTCATGAGTATGTTTCTCAGGAACAAATTCAAGTGATGGAAGTTAAGGAGCTCAACAAACTTTGTTTTGATCAAATTAATGAACCGATTCTCGCCGAGTATCCCCATTTAAAAGATTAATGTTAATTTTGACACATGAACATTAGTGATGAAATAATTGAACATATCGCTCATTTATCGAGACTTGAATTTGTTGGAGAAGACAAAAAATCGATCAAAGTTGACTTAGAAAAAATCATCGGTTTCATGGGTAAATTGAATGAATTGGACACGGATAATATGGAACCACTCATTTTTATGTCCGACGAAATAAATCGCCTTCGAGAAGATGTGCCAAGCAGCACTGTTTCCCACGAAGAGGCTCTTAGAAATGCACCTAAAAAAGATTCAGACTATTTTAGAATCCCTAAGGTTTTAGAAAAATAATCGTTGAAAGTAACAGGTTTT
>JBMLTP010000248.1:0-7479 GCA_049239885.1 Crocinitomicaceae bacterium | reverse complement strand
TGAGAGATTTTATGTTGTCTGTTCCAAATACTTTTGTGCCTTCAATTCGTGTTGCATTTAATTTGGGATTATCATCAACAAATCCAATTACTTTCTGATTGTTTCTTGGGTCGTTTTCAATGGTTCTTTTTGTAATGATACCGCTGACACCCGCACCATAAATGAGCACATTTTCTTCTTCGACTTTTGTTTTTGTTCGTTCCAGATAAAGCAGTTTAATAATGAAACGGCATCCGATTGCAAATGCGAACCCAGCAAGAAATTCCAAAATCAAAACGGACATTGGGAACAAAAAGTAACCATCCATCCATTCATAACGAATAAATCCCGCAATGAGAAAAATAAAGCTACAATTCAATATAGCCAGAAAAATTCGCTTCAAATCTTCGGTGGATGTATATCTTACAAGTCCTTTGTGGATTTTAAATAAATAAAAAACCAAGAATTTGACCAAAAAATAAAACCAAATGGATTTCGATAAAATCAACCACTCTTTTCGAATCAAAGAAACATCAGCTTTCAAGTCGAACCGAATGAGATAGGCGAATCCCAAAGCGAATGCCGCAAGCAGTAAATCAATGACAATTATTACCCAACGTGGGGTTCTTGCTCGTAGTTCAATCATCTACCTTCTTAAAGAATTCAAATATAATTTTTTATTTCTTTCGGTTGATTTCATATTTAAGAATCTATCAACAGCTTAACTTTGCACAAAAGAGCATTGAATGAAAGAAATAGAGCGAAAGTTTTTGGTTAAGGATATTTTGGTCATTGAGGGTTGCAAATTTGATCAAATTCAACAAACCTATTTATTCAACGAGCCGAATAAATCCCTGCGCGTTCGCATTAAAAATGAGTTCGCTTTCCTTACAATTAAAGGAAATCAAATTGGAATAACCAGGGATGAATTCGAGTATGAGATTCCGAAAGGTGAGGCGTTGGAAATAATTGAAAAGTTCGACTTAAAAGTTCTTTCCAAAAAACGACATTACTTGAATTTTGGGGATTTAACTTGGGAAATTGATGTTTTTGAGGGAAAACTTAGTGGATTGATCGTTGCTGAAATCGAAATTCCATCTGAAAATTTTGAATTTGAAATTCCAAGTTGGATTGGCGAGGAGGTAACTTACGATTCGAGTTACCTAAATGCCGAGTTGTTCAAGAAGTTATAAATCAATTTTTTCTGAGTTAATTGGATTTTTTAGAAGATCAATTACAAAAGTTCCAAATTCCACAGTAAATAATTTTAAAAAATCTTCAACGGTTTCAACGTTTGGAAAAAAAGATTCGACTGTTTCAGAATAACCAAGGAATTCTTGTTTTGCGATTTTCTTAAAATATTTTTTCAACATTTCTTCCTCATCCCAAAATTCATCCTCAATCAAGTAAACTGTTGCTTCAGGGATATCAGGTTCTATTAATTCTTCGATTGAGTGGGATTTTTTCCAATTCAAAAAATCAGTTGTCGGTTTAACGGAAATAAATCCACGATTTAAAATATTCATTTCTTTGTTTTAAGCACGAGTTTATAGTTTTTAAAATCAAACCATTGAGATTTTTGATTTTTTTTCTGAAAAAGGATGTATTTAAATACATTGGTTTTCTTTGAAAATCTTACAAAATTGATCCAGTCTTCCACCTTGAAAAGTGATTTACTTCGGAAAATGTCTATCGATTGAGCAGTAGCTATTAAGAGTAAATTATCTGGCTCAATTTTGGTTTCTTCATATAATTTGATGCTTTTACAGTTTTTTCCGTTGCAATCGAGCCAATTGAAGAATGCGTTTTTCATTTGATTTGAATCAACATATTCGTAATGTTCATGTTGAATTTGTATCGTTGTATCTGTTAAATATAAAGTTCTTAAAGCGTTTTTTTTGCTCGGGAATCTATTGAGGAAAGTGGAATTGCTGAGAGTAATAAGTCGAGCCAGTTTTAAATCGACGGAATCCATTGTGTACTCTCTAAGGAAAAAATCATTACTGTCGATATATGTTTTGTCAATTTTATTTGATTTCGAATTGGATTTAGGTCGAATATCTTCAAGGTCCACTTTTTCATTCTTCGAATCATTCTTGCATCCTAAAAACACAAGTAATATTAAGTAAAATAAAGATTTATGAAAGAGTTTCTTCATCATTCAAAAATAATTACAATTTCTTGTTTTCTGTTTCCACAAGCTGAATCATTTTCTTAATTTTGTGTAAAATTTGAATATGAAATATTTAGTTCTTTTTTGTCTCTCGATATGGTTATTGAGTTCTTGTGGGGTTAAAATTCCATACACAACGCAAGTTAGAGATGAATTCGCTTTGGATAATGAAGAAAAAATGGGAAAAGTTCAGTTCTTTATTTCCCACACAATTATACTCAATCAAGAAACTCGTTCGGATAATTCAAATACAACTACGAATGGAACATTAGTAATAAATTCCAGCAGTGAAAGTGAGTCTATTATCATTCCAGCTGGAACACGATGTATTTTTGATAGCTTCGGGACAAAAGGAGAGATCAAGGTTCGATTTGAAAACGGAGAAAACAAAGTGCTTTCTTTCGTGGCAAAAACGGAGTCATCATTGAGCAAACGTTACTTTTTTGATGCTGATTGGAACGCGCAAGGTGGGCCAAAAATCAATTATGGGGAGGATCAATATAAAGTTGATTTATCAAGAGGTAGCGCGCGAACAGCCCATTTATTGGTCGTTCGTAAAAAACTTCAAAAAACCAAACGCAAAGAACGCGTTGTGAAAGGAATGAAGATTTAATTTTTTCCTTTAACCAGAAAATTTTATGGAAACACTTGAGAAAAGACACATTGAATTCAATCGTGATGGATTCGATAATGACGAGCTTTTAACGATTTACAAGAAACTTGTTAAACCACGTTTGATTGAGGAGAAAATGTTGATTCTACTTCGTCAAGGGAAAATTACAAAATGGTTTTCCGGATGGGGTCAAGAAGGAATCTCTGTAGGTTGTGCATACGCCATGGATGATGATGAGTACATTCTTCCAATGCATCGGAATTTAGGAATTTTTACGACTAGAAATATTGCGTTGAAGCGTCTTTTTGCTCAATTTCAAGGAAAACTTTCGGGTTTTACTAAAGGTCGTGATCGCTCATTTCATTTTGGAACGCAAGAACATAAGTTGGTCGGAATGATTTCACATTTAGGTCCACAGCTCGGAATAGCTGATGGAATTGCACTAGCCAACAAAATTCGTAAAAATGAAAAGTCGACGATTGTTTTTACAGGAGACGGTGGAGCATCAGAAGGAGACTTTCATGAATCTTTAAACGTTGCGGCAGTTTGGGATTTGCCTGTCATTTTTTGTGTTGAGAATAATTGTTGGGGCTTATCAACGCCGTCGATTGAACAATTTCGTTGTAAGCAGTTCATTGACAAAGGTATCGGATATGGAATGAAAGCATTGCAAGTTGATGGCAACAACATTTTGGATGTCATTCGAACCGTTCGAACAATAAACAACGAGATTAGAAAAGAGCCAAAACCATTTTTGTTAGAATTGATGACTTTCCGTATGCGTGGTCACGAAGAATCTTCAGGAACAAAATATTACCCTGAAGGTCTTCAAGAAGAATGGGCCCAGAAAGATCCGGTGACGAATTATGAACTTTATTTGAAAGAACAAGGCGTCTTAACCGAAGAATTGGAGAATCAAATTAAAAGTGAAATCAAAGAGGAAATTCAGTCTTCATTTGAGCAAGCGCAAGCAGAAGGCCCAATCAATGCAAGTTTGGCTAACGAATTAAATGATGTTTACGCTCATTTTGATCAAAATATAATTGTTCCTGCGGGTTCGAAAACAGAAAAAAGATTCATTGATGCAATTCAAGATGCAATCGTTCAGTCAATGGATAGGTATCCCGAATTGATTTTGATGGGGCAGGATATTGCTGAGTATGGCGGTGCGTTCAAAGTAACAGAAGGACTTGTCGATCGTTTTGGAAAGGATCGGGTTCGAAATACGCCTTTGTGTGAATCTGCAATTGTTGGCGCAAGTTTAGGACTTTCTATTTCAGGAATGAAAGCCATGGTTGAAATGCAATTCGCTGATTTTGTCACTTGTGGGTTCAATCAAATCATCAATAATTTAGCAAAAATTCACTGGCGATGGGGGCAAAATGCAGATGTAGTAGTCCGAATGCCAACAGGAGCTGGGACAGCTGCAGGGCCTTTTCATTCACAAAGTAATGAGGCCTGGTTTGTGCATACGCCTGGATTGAAAGTGGTTTATCCTTCATCCCCGTCGGATGCAAAAGGTTTGCTTAATGCTGCTTTTGAAGATCCGAATCCAGTTATCTTTTTTGAGCACAAATTTTTGTATCGTAGTTTGAAAGAGGAGGTGACTGATGAATATTACACGATTGAAATTGGGAAAGCAAAAACAGTAGCTTCAGGATCAGACTTGACCATTGTTACATATGGTTTAGGTGTTCATTGGGCAAAGGAATTAGCAGAAGCAAGAAAAGACCTTTCAATCGAGATTTTGGATTTAAGAACGCTTTTGCCATTGGACGAACAAGCCATTTTCGAAGCAGTTAGAAAGACGGGGAAAGTAATTGTTTTACACGAAGATTGCATGACTGGTGGAATAGGAGGGGAGTTGGTTGCTCTAATTACTGAAAACTGTTTTGAATCGTTGGATGCGCCTGTTTTAAGAGTTGCTTCATTGGATACACCTGTTCCTTTCGCTGTTTCATTGGAGAAGCAATTTTTACCACAAGATAGATTATTGGCGTCAGTTGATAAGCTTTTGAACTATTGATTTGAAAAAGTATTTTTCTCGGGAAAATGTTTATGCCAACTTAACTCTAAAGTTGGGGATGGTTCTATTGGTTTTGGAACTATACAGAATCATCCTTTTGGCTACCAATTCTAAATCGTTTAACAACTTTGGTATATATGAGCATTTTGTCGGGATTTGGTTTGATTTAATAACAATCGCACTTTTTTTCTTGCCATTTATTTTCTTTTTTCTGATTCCCATTGGTCGTACGTTGGAAAAAGCTAGAGCACTTGTTTTACTTATCTTATTCGCTTCAACTTCAATTTTGGTTTTCTTTTTTAATGCATGGGATGTTGCTTATTTTTCATATACGGAAAAACGAACAAGTTACGATTACTTAATGTATATGTTGAATAATTCTGAAACTGGGAGTTTGGCAGGTGAATTTTTACTTGAATTTTGGTGGCTGATTCTCTTTTTCATTTTATCATTTTCCGGATTAATTTATAGCTACATAAAACTTAAAAATCCCATTTCGAATTACAAATCAATTTCAAGTTGGTTAGGATTAATTGTAGGAGTTTTACTCACGATTTTAATTGGAAGAGGAGGATTTCAATTAAAACCTGTGGGAGTTTTGGAATCAACCAATTATTGTTCGCTTGAGAATTCACCTGCAGTGCTAAATTCGGCATTTACGATTATTAAAACATATGACTTCGTTGGTGTTGAAAAGAAAAATTATTTCTCAGAAAGAGAAGTAAATCGAATCTTTAACCCAATACAATATTCAAAACCACAGCACCTTTTACCTGGTAAACCAAATGTAGTATTTATACTTTTCGAAAGTTTTGGCACAATGTATTCTGGTCCTGCTAGTCCTGAAAGTTTTACACCATTTTTAGATTCCATTTTAGGCCAATCAATGTATTTTGATTACGGAATTGCGAATGCGAGAACTTCAATGGATGCATTGCCTACCGTTGTTTCGTCAATCCCCACTTGGATGAACGAAAGTTTTATTCTTTCCTCCTACAGTTCGAATCAATTTGAAGGATTTCCGAGTATTTTGAAAAAAGATGGCTACGAATCCGCATTCTTTCACGGTGCTACCAATGGTTCGATGCGTTTTGATGCGTTCGCTTCAGCAGTTGCATTCGATCATTATTATGGAAGAACGGAATATGGAAATGATAAACATTTTGATGGTAATTGGGGAATTGAAGATCACCATTTCATGTCATGGTCAATTGATCGAATGAATGAATTTAAAAAGCCATTTTTTTCAATGATTTTTACACTTTCTTCCCATCATCCGTTTACGGTTCCAAACGAGTATAAAAATAAAGTTCGTTTAGGCCCAGACCCACTCTGTAAAACCATTAATTACGCAGATTTTGCTTTCAAATCTTTTTGGGAGAAGGCACAAAACCAAGATTGGTTCAAAAACACCTTGTTCATATTCTGCGCTGATCACGTTGGTCCAACATCACGAGCTGATAGAGCCACAATGGAATGGGGGCATCGCATACCGATTGCTTTTTATCACACGAGTGGAACATTACCAAAAGTGAAAGCTGGAAGTCCTTTTCAACAAATTGATATTCTACCTACGGCATTGGATTTATTGAATCAAAAAACAAGTTTTTTCGCCATGGGAACTTCCTATTTTAAAAATAAAAGTTATCCGAAATTAGCTTATTCTTCTGAAAATTTTATTGCGTTTGAAAATGGCAAAGTGCCATTCTATTGGAATGAACAACAAAAGAATAACAGAAGTCAGGATGAAATTTCAAAAATCCGAAATTTAAAGGCAATTTATCAGCAATATACCTCTGCATTGATACAGAACAAAATGAAACCATAGCACACATATAAATGTTATTTATGAAGTTAATTGACTTAATGTTTTTATTTCAAAATTAGTTCGTGTTATTCGTTTTAATTTATTGATAATCAATTTAATAATTAAATAATTTATTTTTTTTTAGCAGGTGTTAATAATGTTAACATATTAAAATTACACATTGTTAAAAATTACATTCATTTTTTTGTTTTTGTTTTGGTAACTTCGCAACCCTTTTCAAAAATAGAACTATGAAATTGAATCAAAATTTTATGAAATTTTTTCTTTTAACAATTGGTTTTCTAACCATTGGTGTTAGCACAATTTTTTCTCAAACTTCAGGAATGATTGTTGAGCCAGCGACTGGAGCAGCAGCATTAGTTCTAGACCCAAATTCAAACGGTTATGTTTCTGCAACTACTGCGGGATTTTTAGGAAATGACCAACTTGTTGCTAATAATGAATTGCCATGGCAAACTCTTATTCCAGCTGGTTCAGAGCCAAATTCAGATGTTCAAAACGGACCTAATTGTGGTTTTACTGATTTTGTTGAATCTTCAGTTGGAGGTATCGACCCAGTTTTTCATTTAACATCTGGGGATAATTGGTTGTTTCGTTTCAGAATGGCAAGTATTGCCCCAAATGCTAAGTCATACTCTATAATGGTTGATATAGATAATTTAATCGGCCCAGGAGATGATTGTTATATTCCCGGTGTTAATCCAGGCTTTGAGTTAGAAATTGTTCTAGCCACGAAATTCGGTGTGAGAATTTATGATCATCGATTACAATGTGGTTCTAATCTAATATACTCTTACGGACCGGAGCGCATACAGAAATCTATTGCTGCATCTTCGGTTTGTGGTCAATTAAATTTCTTT
>JBMLTP010000247.1:0-6450 GCA_049239885.1 Crocinitomicaceae bacterium | reverse complement strand
CAATAATATCTTCGGGGTTTGGAGTTGGATCAACGGTAGTTGTCGTTACTATCGGTTGTTTTGTTTTTACATCATTAATTTCATCATCATCCGTCACAACGGGTACCACTGCAGGTTGTTCTTGCTCAATAATTTTTTCTGGTTTATATGTTGGTTCTAGTTTTGGTAATTTATTTTCATTATTACTCATAAAGTCCCAACCCCAAAGAATTCCCCAATCGCTTTTTTCATTCGCTATTAAGATAATGCGGTCATGTTGAAACAAATTGGCTATTAAATTACCCCATTCAGTATTATCCGCATCACGCTTGTTTTTTAAACTAGTTGAAAGTTCATCCATTTTTTCAATGAACGTGTTAAATTCTAACTTTACTTTTTCGGAAACATTTGGATTACAATCATTTAACCTTTTAAAATCGCCTTCGTATTTACCATACCAATTTATTTGACCTCCTGAAGCGAGCATTGGTTTTAAAAGTCGATTTTTATCTTCAGGATCCAATTTCGTTGCCAAGAAGGAATCTACAATATCATAAAAATCATAGAAGTACCGTTCTCTAAATGAAATCGGTTTATAATTGGAGCTATTGATGGAAAATAATAAATTCATGATGAAATATTAGGATTCTTTAATTTCTACGTGCAAGTTTTCAATGCGATTTATCAACTCTTCAAGGATTCTGTTTTCTTCAACGTTATATTTTCTAAAGCCGCAATTGGAAAGTAAGATAAGTTGGATTTTTACCATAAAGCTTTTAAAATGATTAATCGCAGGATAGGTTACAACCAAACTGTTGCTTGAATCATCTTCTTCAAAAAGATCACACAGGTTTTTTTCACTTACTTGACGACTTGTTGCCATAAGAGAGTCAATATTCATGTTTTTACTTCGAGCCAATTCCATTACTTGATTTTTACGCTCGTCTTTCATGAAATTAAATCCGAAATTTGATACGAAATCATTGATGTAACTGGTAATGATAGATGCTAGATATTCATCCGTATCATTTGAGACTTTTAACAAACGAGTTTTTTTCTCAAATAAATAAATCAATTCTTTTCTTACTTCGAAAATCTCGAATGTTTGGATTAGATTGTCATTTATGGTTTTAATTACAGATAGATCTAACCCCTGGGAAGAATAATCCTTGAAATTATCAGCATCCAATCTCTTTTTCCAAATATCAATTACCCCATCAACCAAAATACTGGCGGCTGTTACATGAACATTTTGCAAAACTTTCTCCAATGAAATCCCTTCTTTTTCAAGCCAATTATCAACTTCGCTGATTGAGGAAAGCATTAGTTTTTCCATTAAAATTGACTTGTTTTCCTCAAGACTTTTCGTGAGTTCAAGATCGTATGTGCGAATAATTACCTCTTCTTTTGTTGGGTTGTGATTATTTGCAGCAGGCAAATAATTCTCGTGGATGAAATTGTATATTTCTGTATTCGAGAGATACAATTTGGTTAAAAATTCACCAAACTTTGAACCTGAATCAAAAAGATCTTTTAATGCGTTTTGTATTCGGATTCCTTCAGCGATTGCTTTATCTCTTTGTTCACTTATATCATCCGATTTATAGTGTTTTTTTAAATATTCAATTATTGTTTCTTTGAACTCAGCCAGTTGATTAATGTAATTTTTCGTTTTTATTGAATTGTTCGCCGCAGGCTCCAAATCTCTTATGATTCGAGAACTTCCATCTTGGTTCGGTGTTGAACAGGATTCCCACGCATCCAAAGGGTTTTCCAAATGTGACTTAATGTATGGAAAGTTTAAAAAACTCTCTTTCAATCGATTGTAATATTCGATGCGATCAGAATTTATTCCTGTTTCCACATTCTCATTAACATAACCGGAAAATACATCCGTTGAAAACTGAAAATCTCGTAAAGGATAAAAACTTTTAAAATTTGGCTCACTTAAAGTCCAATTCTCATCCCAATCGTTGGCTTTTGTGACCGTTTCCTCTTTGAATAAGCGGATAAAACGTTTGTCCCACTTCTCACTTAAATCATCTTGATCGGAATTAGGGTTGTATTCCATAGTTTGATTATAGAAAGTCAGAATCACAAACAATGGGTTTGTACCGTTTTTACCTATTCTTTTCTCTCTCTTCTCGCTGGTTTCTCCCACATTTCGTTTGATCCAATCATTAATCAATAAAGGGATTTCCTTTACTTCGTTGTTCCAATTTTTTATGCAAAAAAGAAGATTATTGATTTCGTAATTCGAAGAATATTTGTTGAACAAATAAGAGATTTTGCCTCTCAAAAGCAATTCTGGAGTCATTTCGCGTTGGATTTGCTCCTTTTCGAATGGCTTACGGGAACGCGCACCTGGAAAGTCTAATAAATCGGTGTTTTTTAGGAAAGCCTTTTGCTCTGCCACTTCTTGACTAACAGGCATTGAGATCTCCGCTGTAAGCGCGCTTAGCATAAATAAATCAAAATCAATCTGTTGATTAGTAGGAAGAAGTACTTTGGTTAATTCCTCTGGTTTGAAAATACCATTAACGCGGACAACATCTAGTATTTTTCCTTGATCACGCAGAATAGCGCTTTTTGACACGTGTACTTCCTTCGAGTATGAAAGAGACTTTAGACCTGTTATCAATTTCTCAAACAAAAATGAAAAATGGGAATCATGTGTCCAAAGAATTCCAAAAAGAGCTACCCATTTACTTGAGTCAATGCGATCAATTATTTGAGCTATTTCAAGCCAAAATGAACTTTTTGTAACATGGTTAGCCATCGGACTGATGCGCTCTAAATAGGTTTGGAAATATTTCTTCAAGTAATAAATATCATCCTCTGTTAAATCATATTGTAATGTTTCCGACTTTATGGCAATTTGCTTGAATTCTTCAACGTGTTTATTGAAATCTTCAACCGTTGGATAATAATCAAGTTTCATTATATCAGAAAAGAAACTATCGCAAAGAATTAAAACCAAATCCTTTACATCCAACAATTTAACTTGAAACGGAAATTCAGGATTTGAAAAATTTGCATCGATTGTAAATCGACTCACAACTCCAGTACTTTCAGTTCCACCTCCCTTAGGGTTTATTGATTGCAGAAAGTCAATTTTTTCTTTGTTTGGCAGTTCTATTTCAAGACTCTTTCCATCGACTGACAAAAGATTTTTAACTAAATAGGATTTTCCAACTTGGCTAATACCAAATAAAGCGAAAACAGGTTTAGTTAGAATGCTTTCGTTCAAAACAGAAATTTCCGATTTCGTTTCTTGAAGTTCATTGAGTAAAATATCTTTTTCATCTAATTCCAGGTTTCTTTTAACCCAACTAGAAGAATCTTTTAGCAATGAATGAAATTCTGTTGTGTTTGAAGCAAGTATGCTCAATTGTTCATTGTTATAATTTCCCATTTTTAACCCCTAGAATTATTAATAGATAGTGTGAATTCGGCTGTGTCAAACCAATAACCATTTTCATTAGGCAGCGTTATTAATTTTAAATTGAATAAATTCGATGCTTTTGAATCACCTGTCACATCAATGACATCTTCAATTGTTAGCTTTTCTTTGTCTAAATCAATCTCCCTCCCTATTTTTACTGTAAAAGGAATAAGTGAATTAAGTTCATTAATTATATCCTGAACCTTGTTTGCGAAATTTTCAGGATTATTTAATGTCCTAGCCTTAGCTAAAGCTTCTATTTGTTTTTGGTTATATTCCAATTGAAAAATATATCTCGATGGATAGTTGGTGGAATTCAAATTTTTCATTCCAATTTTATATGGAATTGAGAAAGCCTTGAATTCGGTGTCATTTTTAGAAGGAGTCATAAAAACTTCATTAATTTGATTGTCTTTAATTGCTCCTAGATAATTGGCAGTGGAATGTAATTTTTCTTTCAACTTGTCGGCATTGATTTTAAACTTGTTCAATTTAAAAAATCGCGTGCCCATCAATCCAATTAAAGCTCCAGTTGAAACCAACGTTTTAGGGTCTTTAATGTAACCATTGTTGTCTGAGAAAGGATACCATTTGCCTATCCAATATTTATTCATATTGAAAAAGCGATTTGGTTGAACGGGATGAATTTCTAAAAATAATTTTTCAAGACTTATAAAATTGCTCGGTCTTCCTGAGATTATAATAAAATCACATCTGTAGAGATGCATTAATTTTGCAACTTGTTTGATCAAAGAAGAGAAAGTGGATTGTATTATTTCATTGACTTTTTCTGGGTTAAGATTCCAAGTAAGATCCTCAAATCGAAATTCAAAATGCTGATAAAAAAAGTCTAACAAATCTTTGCCTGGTTTTTTTTCTCCAAAAATTTCGTCAAAAGTCAATTTTCGAGCTTCACCCTCATTAGCTATTTCCATATACTTCAGAGCCAAGGGAATTCCAATTTGATTCAAAAAGTTTATACGCATTAATTGAGTCATGTAACTCATGATTGCCGCATCACGACCAAAAAACCCATTAATCTTGTCTCTAATGTCATTCCCTAAAACGTCATAACCATAATTTTCAATGACACCCGTACAACCTTCGTCGGACTTTTTCATTATTCGACCTTCAATGATTATGCTCTGTACAATGTTTTTCATTAAATCATCACCTGCGATATGAAAACTTTCATGATACAAAGGATTTGGCGTTAATTCGGTTGAATTATTGTACTTTAAATCATATTCGCAAATCATTAAATCTGAGGTGCCTCCACCTATATCCAAAGACCCAACCGTCAAGACTTGATTTCCAGAATCAGTTTTGTGACCGAAAATTTTGAATAAGTCTGTTGGATTGCCATCGAATTTATGTTGTATTAAACCATACATAAATACCAATTGACTACAAGTTGCCTCATCGTACATCCAATCTTTTCGATCTTCAACATCTTCATCCATGTTTTTTCGAAGGTCTGCGATTCGAGGAATTATTTCAAAAGAATCCGAAATAATTGGACTTACTACAACATTATCGGAGTTTAGTTTTTTAGAAAATTTATTCAAAATCTTAGCCGCTTCCTCAGCACATTGACGCAGCGCAATTTGTTCAGCTTTTACCATTCCAGTAGGACAACTAAGCACGACATGGCGTAACCGCCTTCTTGAATTTGGTCTTCCGTGAGTAGATCTAAATTCAAAAGAATTAAATTGAGAAATCGCCTGACTAAAAATTTCAAGAAACAAGAAGGTCATTAATGTTTTTCTCGAATACAAAGGAAGTGCTCCAAACGCATCGTCATTGCAATAAGACCCATCACTTTTTAGTTGCTCTGAAATTCCTTTTTTATATACATTTTTACTTAAATCAGCAGAATTATCATGGAATTTCCAAGCAACTTTACTCACCTTGTCATCCCACAAATACCTTTTAGGGCTAGAACTATGCGTTTTGTATTCCTGCTGCACGTTTTTCGCGATTTGGAATGAGTGAATTATATTTTCTGCTTCAAAACCTATTCGAACTACACTTGGCCATTGGAATTTTTGCTGAGGCGCAAAAAATTGATCTTTCATTCCAAACCGCTCATCTCTAAAAACGACTCGGGTCGAGAAGGCTTCATTGTAACTTTTTAAAGGATTAGATAAGTCCCAAAGTTTTAACTTTTTTACCTTGTTGAAATTAATCTCTCCTTCAACTGGAGTTTCAAAAAGAATTGCGCACGTGTGAGAATTTCCAACATCTATGGATAAATCAAGATCGATAATATCGGATTGATCACTTAACAACTGAATAATCGGCATATCTTCCGATTTGTTTAGAATTCTTAAAAGATGAATGAAACTTGCTAAATGTTTAGTTTGAGAGTCATTTTCTTTAGGCAAAATTATGGTTGAAAGCCAAGATGCAACCCAACCACAATTAGTAAAATCGCTCATAAAACTCATAATACTATCCTCGTTTCTACAAAGACAGTATTTATTTTCGTTGGGGTTTGAATTATATTGAGGGCTATGATTTTGTTGATTATCAGAGCTTATCGTCGTATCGATTGAAAGTGCAATTAGCATTTCAAATTTGGCTGGATCAAATTCATACCAAATCCTAACCCAATCCGTAGGACCAAATAAATTATCATTAATTTGATTATTCTTAAAGTATGGAAGTGGAATCCATTGCTTTTCAAATGATTTCAGCGTTCGCTCAACATTGCGAATTGAATAGGTTCGGTCATCACCTTCATTGAATAATAAAACGTTTGAAGTTTCGATTTTCGAGAGGACATCGGGATCATTCAATTTGTTGATTGGTATATTTAATTGATTGAGGTCCGATTTTCGAATAAACTTTCCCAAATTTCTAATTTCAATTAACTCTTCAAACCAATACTTTAGTGTAACACTATCCAATCCTTCGTAATAATTAAAACGCAACGTTCGAAAGTCATCAGGATTCAATTTAATTTTTAAGCTTGCCGATTGAACACCTGTATTGGAAATTAATGATATGTAATCCATTTAAAT
>JBMLTP010000246.1:1717-3439 GCA_049239885.1 Crocinitomicaceae bacterium | reverse complement strand
GCTTCTGAAACAAAATTCTTGTATGCTCCTCTTGCGCATACAAGAATTTTGTTTCAGAAGCAATTTTCAATTGTTTGTCCGGCCTCATACTTCCGAGCGTCCGCATATTGTGTAAACGATCGGCCAACTTGATTAAAACAACGCGAAAATCATCCGAGATTGTTAAAATCATTTTTCGGAAATTCTCAGCTTGAATAGAGGCGTTTTCGTCAAAAACTTCAGGGATTTTTGTTAATCCATCAATTATTAGTCGAACTTTTGAACCAAACAAATCCTCTATATCTTGAAGCGTAATGTAGGTATCTTCAACCGTGTCATGTAATAAAGCACAAACTACTGCAGTAGCTCCCAAACCCATTTCCTCTGCGCAAATTTTGGCAACCGCAATTGGATGATAAATATAGGGTTCACCTGACTTACGACGCATGTCTTTGTGTGCCTCTAAAGCAACATCAAATGCCTTGCGAATTAATCTAGTATCTTCTTTGGTTCTATCTTTTAACGCACGAAGCAAACCCTTGAACGCATTGAGAATTTCTTTGCGCTCCTGCTCTAAGTTTATTTCAATATTTGCTCCGTAGGATTGCATTATTTAGAAGGAAGAATTTTAGCCCGAACTTCTCCAAATCCAATTCTAACTCCATTTGCTTCTGAATGACCACGCATGATGACAGTGTCTCCATCCAAAATAAATTTGCGTTCAGAACCATCATTCAATTTCAAAGGTTTCGTTCCTTTCCAAGCTAATTCAAGCATCGATCCATATGAATCTTCAGTTGGACCTGAAATTGTTCCTGATCCCATCAAATCGCCGCATCGCACATTGCAACCGTTAACTGTATGGTGGGCAAGTTGCTGCGCCATGTTCCAATACATGTATTTAAAATTGGAATTACAAATTACAGTTTCATTGGCATTCTCAGGTTCAATGGCAACTTGTAAGTTGATGTCGTATGACTTTTTTCCTTCGAATTCAAGGTAAGAAAGTACTTTCGGTTCTTGTTTTGTTGTTTCTACTGCATAAGGCTCAAGTGCATCCAAGGTTACAATCCAAGGAGAAATCGATGACGCGAAATTCTTCGCCAAAAATGGCCCAAGTGGAACATATTCCCAAGCTTGTATATCACGTGCTGACCAATCATTAAAGAGAGAAAGACCAAAAATAAAGTCATCTGCCTCCGAAGTTGAAATCGAATCCCCAAGCGGTTTACCATCGTAGGTAATGAAAGCCATTTCCAATTCGAAATCAACCTGACGAGAAGGTGCGAAAATTGGATCTTCAGTGGGAACTGGTTTAATTTGACCTTTCGGACGGTGAATGTTTTGACCAGAAAGAATTACCGAAGAAGCGCGACCGTGATATCCAACAGGAATCCACAACCAGTTCGGCAAAAGCGCATTGGCTGGATCTCTGAACATCATACCAACATTGGTTGCATGTTCTTTACTTGAATAAAAATCAGTGTAATCTCCAATTTGAATTGGCATGCACATTTCAACTTCATCAATGTCAAATAAAATTTCTTCTACATGCTCTTGATTTTTACTTAATTCATCAATTTCCGAATTAAACATGTCAGAAATTCGATTTCTTAAATTTCGTGTTCCAACTTTACCATGTTTCATTAATCGATTTAGAGAATTTGAATCAAAATCAGCTAACCTGAAACCAAGATTAGGCAGATAACCAAAGTGATATAGTTTTCGAAGATCAATAACCTT
>JBMLTP010000246.1:0-1707 GCA_049239885.1 Crocinitomicaceae bacterium | reverse complement strand
GCTACAAAAGGTGGAACATCAAAAGCTTTTGCAATTCCAAAGGGAATGTTTTGAATCGGAAAATCAGAATTTCCTGGAACGGGTATCCAAGATTTTAATGAGGGGTTGTTTGCTTTTATCATCTTTTTAAGTTAAGAGTTGAGAGTTAAAAGTTTAGAATTGAAAATGTAAATGTAGAATTATCGGGGTTCAGATGGTCTTAAAATCCTAATGTCATTCAGTCATTTGTCATTCAGTCACCAAGTCATTTGTCAAAAAAATTAAACATTAAACCTAAAGTGCATCACGTCGCCATCTTCTACAACATATTCTTTTCCTTCGACTTTGAATTTTCCGGCATCTTTAACAGCAGCTTCGGAACCTAGGGTTGTAAAATCAGTGTATTTCATTACTTCGGCACGAATGAATCCTTTTTCAAAATCAGTATGAATAACGCCTGCTGCTTGTGGAGCTGTCATTCCTTTGCGAATTGTCCAAGCACGAACCTCTTTTACACCAGCAGTAAAATATGTTTGTAAATTCAAAAGTGCATATGCCGAACGAATCAATCGATTAACTCCAGGCTCATCCAAACCAAGTTCGTCTAAAAACATTTTTCGTTCGTCGTAGGTTTCCAATTCTGTAATATCCGCTTCTATTTTGGCGCCAATTACCAGGACTTCTGCATTTTCGTGTTCAACAGCTTTTCGAACTATTTCAACGTAATTGTTTCCCGTTTTCACAGAATCCTCATCCACATTGCAAACATACATTACTGGCTTTGAAGTAATTAAGTTGAATTTATGAATGATATCGCGTTCTTCTTGTGTAAAATCTAATCCTCTGGCAGAAATTCCTTTTTCAAGACCTTCCTTAATTTTTAGTGCAAGTTCATTTTCTTTCACTGAATCCTTATCACCAGATTTTATAACGCGAGCCAAGCTGCTGATTTTTTTCTCTATGGTATCAAGGTCTTTCAATTGTAACTCGATGTCGATAATTTCTTTATCGCGAATCGGATTTACACTTCCATCAACGTGGATAATATTTCCATCATCAAAACAACGCAACACATGCAAAATAGCATCTGTTTCTCTGATATTCGCCAAAAACTGATTTCCAAGTCCTTCTCCTTTCGATGCTCCCTTAACCAAACCAGCAATATCAACAATTTCCATTGTCGTAGGGACAACTCTTTCGGGATTTACAAGCGATTCCAATTTTTCTAATCTAGGATCTGGAACTGAAATAGTTCCTATATTTGGTTCTATTGTACAAAAAGGAAAATTCGCCGATTGAGCTTTCGCGTTCGACAAACAATTAAATAAAGTCGATTTCCCCACATTCGGCAGACCAACAATTCCACACTTTAACGCCATTTATTTGATTTTTTCACAAAGATATAAAAGGATGGGGGAATTGCGAACGGAATAACGAATAATTGCGAATAGCAAACTGAAAACTCGCAACTATTCGTTCGCAATTCAATTTATATAAATTCCTTATTGTGTTTGAATTTTAGTTTTTGTAATTTTGCAATCCTTTAAAAGATAAAATCAGAAAAATGAGTAATACAACCGAAAAAGTAGCCTACAAAGTGAAAGACATCAGTCTTGCTGACTGGGGAAGAAAAGAAATTAAATTAGCCGAAGCTGAAATGCCAGGATTGATGGCGCTTCGTGACGAATATGGTCAATCAAAACCGTTAGCAGGTGCGAGAATTGCAGG
>JBMLTP010000245.1:0-5013 GCA_049239885.1 Crocinitomicaceae bacterium | reverse complement strand
GCTATCAATGAATGGGGAGGTGATTGGAATGATACGTTCAACACCAATATTTCCAGACATTTTACGAATTGTAAATGTTTCAGTAGCACCTGTTCCTCTTCGTTGGATTACTACCCCTTGGAATTGCTGAATACGTTCTTTGTTACCTTCAACAATTTTATATGATACTGAAATGGTATCTCCCGCACCAAACTTTGGCAACTCTTTTTGTGCCACTAACTCTTTCTGAATTTCACTGATAAGGTTCATATTGCAATTTTTTATCCCAACGAATCAAATTGGGGTGCAATATTACGAATAAATTCTTAAAACAGAATTAAGATTTGAAATTTATTCTAGAATTAGTCCAAATTCCATTAATCCGTAAATATTGGAATCCATGTTGAAGTGTGAAATTTTAAGTGAGTAAGATCCTTTCTCTAAATTAAATTTACTCAAAATACGTACTTTTTGATCACAAAGATCTCCTGAACAATCCAAGTTTTCGCCTTTAAAACTAACCTCTTTTGAAAACTCAACTTCTTCCCCAGTTGGTTTCTCTAAAACAAAATCCATTGAAATGAACTCATAAGGAATTCCGTATACTGAACGTACTTCAAGAAATAAATCCTTTGTTTCGCTTTTATCAACATTGAAATTCAAAACAATTGGAGAGCCTTTTTTCCATTGATATTCTTCAAATTCGTACTTCGCCAACTTATTAGTGCATGAGCAAAAAACGAATGTAAATGCCAATAAAAAAATCAAATTTCTCAAAACACAATAAACATTAAAATCAAAACAACAATGATGATTGAATATATAATAATTAACTCGATGTTTGAAACAGATAGGTCAACTGATTTTGTATTTGATAAAGATTCGTTCTTGTTTTTTTGCTCGAAACCCGTTGAATTACCTTCATTTTCTTGAGGATTATCTTTCTCTGGTTGTTTACGCACAAAACTTTCCCAACGAAATACATAATGTCTGCCAAGAACAACTTTATCGCCTTGATTTAAAAGAGCATATCCGTTCAATTCTTCTCCATTGATGAAAGTCCCATTTTTCGTATTTAAATCTGTAATGAAAACATTCCCATCACTATCACAAAATAATTCCAAGTGATTACCATCAACACCCTCCGATTCAATCACCATATCATTGTCCGGGCTACTTCCAATACGTAAATGAATTTTCTCCATTTCGGTTTTACATTTCGAATTTAATAAAACTATTTCAATCTCATTAACACTTCATCCAGATATAAACAAAATATCAATGAAATTAGTTGAAAAGTTCCGATACAAATAATCATTTTCACGTTAATCTTAACTTAACTTTACAGAACGAAAGTATATGGGAAAAATTATTGCAATTGCTAATCAAAAAGGAGGCGTAGGTAAAACAACCACCACTATTAACTTAGGTGGATGTTTAGGCGTTCTTGAATATAGAACATTAATCGTTGACGCTGATCCACAAGCTAATTCAACATCAGGAACTGGATTTGACCCAAAAACTACTCGAAACATATACGATTGTTTGGTTAATGAAGCAGACCCTAAAGATGTCATTTTAAAAACAGAAAGCCCGAATTTAGACATTTTACCATCACACATCGATTTAGTTGGTGCGGAACTTGAAATGATAAATTTACCAAACCGGGAATATTTACTAAAACAAGCTTTGGCTAAGGTGAAAGATGATTATGATTTCATCTTAATTGATTGCTCTCCTTCATTAGGGTTAATAACGGTGAATTCCTTGGTAGCCGCTGATTCAGTTATGATTCCGGTTCAATGTGAGTTTTTCGCCTTGGAAGGCCTCAGTAAACTGTTAAATACCATTAAAATCGTTCAAGGAAGACTTAATCCGGATCTTGAAATCGAAGGTATGCTTCTCACAATGTACGACACACGATTACGCCTGGCTAATTCTGTAGTTGAAGAAGTTAAAACGCATTTTCAAGAATTGGTTTTCGATACGGTCATTCATCGCAACACTACGTTAAGTGAGGCCTCGAGTCATGGTTCAACGATCGTTATGCACGATGCATCATCAAAGGGATCCATTAATTATTTGAACTTCGCTCGGGAAATTTTGCAGAAAAACAACCTGACAAAAATTGAAAACGGAGATAAATTCATTGAAATTGACCATGAGCTCTAATTCAAAAAAGCAGCCGGCGTTGGGAAGAGGTTTGGGGGCATTGTTGCAGAGCAGTGAAACCGACATCACATCCGTTAATGGAGCAACTGCAGGGTCTATTGCAATGTTACCTATTGCCTCCATAGAAGCAAATCCATTTAATCCGCGTGTGCATTTTGAAAAAGAAGCTTTGGATGAACTTTGCAAGTCAATTCAAATACACGGAATAGTCCAACCACTAACTGTTCGTAAACTTGGAAGGGATAAATATCAGCTCATATCAGGCGAACGTCGTTTTCGAGCAGCTCAATTAGCTGGATTAGAAGAAATTCCCGCATATATTCGAATCGCGAACGACCAAACCATGCTTGAAATGGCCTTGGTAGAGAACATTCAACGTGAAAACTTAAATGCGATTGAAGTAGCACTGTCATATGAACGCTTGTTGCAAGAATGTAATTTGACTCAAGAGCAATTGAGTGAGAAAGTTGCAAAATCTAGATCGAATATCGCAAATCATATTCGTTTACTAAAACTACCTACTGAAATACAAGTGGGTGTTCGTGACAATATGATTTCAATGGGACATGCGCGTGCACTTTTAGCTCTTCCTAGCTCTGAAGAACAGATTGCTCGATACAACCAAATAATTGATGAAAATCTCTCTGTAAGAGCGATAGAAAGCTTGGTTAAAAATGACCCAATTGCTCAAAAAACGATTTCAGTAAAGGCATCAAATTTGAACCAAACGCACAAGGTATTTAAAGAATTTTTGAGTGATCGTCTTTCAGCAAAAGTATCAATTCAAAAAACCGGAACTGGAAACGGTAAAATATCCGTTCACTTTGATTCTGATAGTGATTTAAATCGAATTATTGAGCTTCTCAAACGTTGATGAAACGAATTTTTATTCTTGTTTTTTGTCTATATCAAGCCATTTTTTTCGGTCAAACTGATTCCTTGAAAAAGGACTCAATTCCACATCCATATAAAAAAGCAATGCTTTTTTCGGCTTGTCTACCTGGAGCCGGACAAATTTATAATTCATTAAATGCAAAAGTTGGACCTAAAAAAGCCTATTGGAAAGTTCCACTTATTTATACTGCTCTTGGCACTGCTGGGTATTTTTTGGTTACCAATCAAATGACTCAAAAATCTTTGAAAGATGAATACACGTTTCGAATCAATAACAACAATCAAACATTAAATCAAACATGGGTACCATATGATAATCAGGCTATTCTTACACTTTACCGTCAATATTTAGACTGGCGTGACCTGTCGATACTTGGTTTAGCTGCAATCTACTTTATTCAAATCGCAGATGCAGGTGTTGAGGCACATTTCCTGAACTTTGATGTAAGCGACAACCTAAGCTTGCGCGTCAATCCTGTGTTAATGAACTCTAAAACTGCAGGAATTCAACTTCAATTTTCTTTACGTTCCAAGTAAAAGACTATTTTTGTTAAAATGAAGATTGCATTAATTGGTTATGGGAAAATGGGAAAAGCGATTGAGGAGATTGCGATATCCCGCGGGCATGAGATTACGCATCGCATTTCAAGTTCAAATCCAATTCAAACAATTGATTTGTTAGATTCAGATGTGGCAATTGAATTCACAAGACCAGATTTAGCTATTGAGCACATTTACTATTGCATTAATAAAGAAATACCTGTTGTTGTAGGAACGACAGCATGGCAAGAGAAATTAGCAGATGTAAGTGATTATGTCCATTCAAATAATGGTGCTTTGCTTCATGCAAGTAATTTTAGCGTTGGAGTAAATATCTTTTTCGAATTAAACAAAACGCTCGCGAGATTAATGTCGAATCACCCTGAATATAAAATTGAAGCTGAGGAGATTCATCACGTTCAAAAATTAGATGCTCCAAGTGGAACGGCTGTTTCCTTGTTAAATGATATTCTAAATATTAATTGGAATTATAACGATTGGCAACTCGTCTCTGATTTTAACGAAGTAAACTCGAACAAAATTCCGGTTATCGCAAAAAGAGAACCTGATGTCCCTGGTACCCACGAAATAATTTATTCTTCAGAAATTGACACAATAACTATAAAACATGTGGCTCATAACCGAAAAGGATTTGCCCTTGGCGCTGTATTAGCAGCAGAATTCCTTCATGGAAAATCTGGTGTTTTCACAATGAGCGATGTATTAAAAATTTAAGATTATGAGTTTTATTTATTTTTACCTTTTCATTCTTGTTCACCCTTATTTAGCAATGTGGTGGAAAACTTTTCCAAAAGCCGGTCGAAAAAGCTGGGAAGCGTTAATTCCTATCTACAACTACTTTGTCGTTTTTAAAATTACGTGCAGCAAACCATTTTGGTCCTTACTTCTCGTTTTTCCGGGGGTTCATTTAGTTATGTGGTCTACAGCGAATGTTAGTTTTATACGTCGATTTGGATTTTATTCATTTACGGACACGCTTCAAGGTATTATCTTTCCTTACCTTATTTTTAATAAAATCGCAAACAAGGAAGCAACTTTTGGACCCGAAACGAATTGGTCAAATTCGAGAGAAGTTGAAATAAGAAAATGGGGAGATCATCTTGTTTTCTTTCTCTGCATTCCGATAATTGGACATTTGATTACAATAATCCTAGATGCCGTAACCAGAGAAAAACCTGGAATAAAATCACGCGCAAAAGAATGGGGTGATTCTGTATTGTTTGCTCTTGTCGCAGCAAGTGTAATTCGAACATATGTCTTCGAACCATTTCAAATTCCAACAGGCTCAATGGAAAAAACGCTTTTAGTAGGTGATTTTTTATTTGTAAATAAAGTTGCTTATGGCCCAAAAGTTCCTGTAACACCCCTATCCTACCCATTATTTCATAATACCGTAATGTTACCTTT
>JBMLTP010000244.1:0-8765 GCA_049239885.1 Crocinitomicaceae bacterium | reverse complement strand
GATATACGTATGATCGGTTTGGAAACTTTTATACCTTGGGCATTATTTCGAATGAGGCGTTTTGATATGAAAAACTCAAATGACAATTTTCTTTTTATTTGGTTCCAAAAATACGGAAAGCTTCTTTGTATGGAAACAATTTTCGTTTTTTTACTTGTTTCTTGTTCTCAAAACGTGAAAGGAGAAAACCGAATTTCAGGTACAATCGTTATTGAGGAAGATACGCTGCGAATACCGAAAGCCCCTACTCCACTTCCTACTATCAAAAATCCCGTTCTTGGAATAGACCGATTGCATTTGTTTGTTGATTCGTTGAAAGGAAAACGAATTGCGGTTGTCGGGAATCAAACATCCGTAGTGAAAGGAATTCATTTGGTTGATACCTTGTTGTCGTTAAAATTGAACGTTGTAAAAGTTTTTTCTCCTGAGCATGGATTCAGAGGAGATGTTGATGCTGGTGAGAAAGTTGATCATTCTGTTGATGAAAAAACAGGAATTCCGCTCGTTTCTTTATATGGGAATCACAAAAAACCTAGTCCTGTGCAATTGGAGGATGTTGATGTGGTAATCTATGATATTCAGGATGTTGGCGTTCGATTTTATACGTTCATTTCGACACTCCATTATGTCATGGAAGCCTGCGCTGAACTAAAAAAACAAGTTGTAGTTCTAGATCGTCCCAACCCAAACGGACATTATATCGACGGTCCAATCTTGGAACCGGAATACAAGTCTTTTGTCGGAATGCATCCTGTTCCAATCGTTTATGGAATGACCATCGGCGAATACGCCATGATGATAAATGGAGAGGGTTGGTTGGAGAAAGGATTAAAATGCGATTTATGGATAATTCCTTGTAAAAACTATACGCATAAAACCAAATACAATTTGCCCGTGGCCCCTTCACCCAATTTAAAATCGGAAGCCGCCATCACATTATACCCGAGTTTATGTCTGTTCGAAGCTACCACCGTTAGCCTTGGAAGGGGAACTGAAAAACCGTTTGAAATTTTCGGTCACCCAAGATTTCCTCGATGTGAAATTGAATTTTGTCCTAAACCTCAACCAGGAGCTAAAAATCCGCCACACGAGAACAGAATATGCCAAGGATTCGATTTAACGAAATCTACAGGAAAGCGTACTTATGAAATAAATTTGAATTATTTAATTCAAGCAAGAGATTTATTAGGTGATTCGGCGGTGTTAATTGATCAAAATGGATTTTTTAATAGACTTGCGGGGACAAAAACCTTAAAAGAACAATTGTACAAAGGTTGGTCGGCAAAAGAAATACGGGAAAGTTGGAAACCAGGAATTGAAAATTTCATAGCAATTCGAAAAAAATATTTGCTTTACGATTAATCCAATTTATTTTCCGGATTCTGCCTCTGAATTAGCCTTTAGTTTCATTTCTTCCTCCTCTTCCTTCTTTTTAGCCTCCTCTTCTACTCTTTTCTTAATTGAAGCAATCCATTCCTTATTCTTTTTCTCAAGTTCCTTAACTGGAATGAACGCTTTACCTGTAATGGGGAATAAATCTTGGAGTTGACCACTGTAGTAGAATTCGAAACAGAGGCCTCCAAAAGTATAATCTTTGCCACCAACATCGAAGGTAGAACCTCCAGCAACCGGATTTTTCTTGGGTTTACTTTTCTGATAACCCAAATTAAAGAGTGATCCTAAAATTTCAGGTCGATTTTCAAGTGTAAATCCATTTCGTTCCCAATGCGCTTGATACTGTCTCAACAAGAATGCGGTATACAAATACGAATAATAATGATCTCCACGTTGAATCAGACGTTGTATTGTTTTAAGCTTGTGCGCCTTAATCGTGTCATTTACCAATTCAGGAAAGGAGTCATTAACATTGATACAATTTTGAAAATAATCACCCGCGTAAAATTCACTTTTCTTGTTAAAAATCGTGTTTTCGATTCGTAATGCAGTGTGCTCCAAAATACCCGTTACGCCATATCCTCGATTCGTCGGAAGCATTATTCGATTGAAAGGAAGAACATATTTTTTGAATTTCTCACGTCCTGAATTAAACATCCGAACTTGTTCACCAACCATACACATAACGATTAATCGTGATTCAACACCTGTCAATCTCGAAACAGAATCAATCGCAAATCTATCGTTTCTCACAATCTTACAGAAATCTTTCCAAACCTGATAGTTTGACCAATCATAGATTGATAGCGGGTCTTTTCCTTTTTTGATACTGGCAATTTCCTCTTGAAAATCTTGATTTTTTTTCATCATAATTGAAAATGCATCAATCATTCGAAGTCCTACAATCGGATTTTTAGAAATGTAATATGCTTGAGAAATGCTTTTAGCATCGGTTGGTTTATATTTCGCAACAATAGCCAACTTTTGAAAGAACTCAAATTCTTTTTTTTCGATGCTCACTGAATCCATTTTCAACTCATCATCATATTTATTGGCCATTTCGGAGAAATAACGGTTGTTTTCATCAATTGCACCACCATTGTTCGTCCACTTAAACTTTACAGCTAAAGCCGTAAAAATCAAAAAAAGCGCCACAGCAGCTAGAATATGAACAACTGAAAAGTAACCGTATTTAAGAATCTTTTTCATCCACTAGAAAAATTAGGGAGCAAATTTAGTGAATCAAAGTGAAAATATTGCAAGTAGCACAAATTCAATCTTTTTAAGAATGATTTTCAAACTAGTCACGAATAAAGTTCTAGAAAAAAACACACCAATTTGATAGATTAGCAATACTTTTGAACTTTCAAAAAAAACATTTGTTCCATTCATATTCACAATAGATTATAATGAAAAAAACAGGGGTATTGCTTATTCAACTTGGAACACCAAATAGTCCAAAAACAAGAGAAGTTAGAACTTATTTATCCGAGTTTCTTAACGATCCTCGCGTTATCGATCTTCCTTGGTTGGCACGTGTGCTTTTAGTTAATGGAATCATTGTTCCATTTAGAGCTCCGAAATCCGCGAAGATCTATAAAGAGCTTTGGGAACACGGAAATGGTAAATCACCGCTTCTCACACATACTGTTAATCTACAGGAAAAATTGAAAGAAGAATTCAAATCGGATAATGTTACGATTGAATTAGCCATGCGCTATCAAAATCCTTCTATGGATTCCGTTCTTGAGCGCATGCGTTTGGCAAACTACGATCAAATCATCATTTTACCATTGTTTCCTCAATACGCTAGTGCATCGAGCGGTTCAGCTATCGAAAAAGCGATGAACATCATCCGCAAATGGTGGGTGATTCCAGAAGTGAAAATAATTAATCAGTTTTGGGATAATGAAGGTTACATAAACTCTGTTGTGGATCGTGCAAAGCAATTCAATTTGGATGAATATGACCATATTTTATTCTCCTATCACGGTTTACCAGAACGACAAGTTGATAAAGTCTATGAAGGAACAGATTTATGTGGAGATCAACCTTGCGAGACAGAAGTGAATGAAAAAAATAAATTTTGTTACAAGGCGACAAGTTACGCCACCACCAGATTAATTGCTGAAAAATTAGGGATTCCTGAAAATAGATACACAGTATGTTTTCAGTCACGACTAGATAAAAAATGGTTAACTCCTTTCTCGGATAAAATAGTTGAAGAACAGGCAAAAAAGGGTGCGAAGAAATTATTGGTTTTTAGTCCTGCTTTTGTAGCTGATTGCTTGGAAACGATTATAGAAATTGGCACGGAATACCAGGAGATTTTTGAAGAACACGGCGGAGAAAGGGTTCAATTGGTTCCAAGTTCGAATGACCATCCGGAGTTTGTGAGGGGGTTGGTTGAGTTGATTAGGGAGAGAATTTAGAATTAAGAGTTTAGAATTAAGAAGGTAGAATTAAGAGTTGTGGGTTTAGGGAAGCTTACCAGTTGAGATTGAGATTGAGAGTTGAGATTGAGAGTTGAGATTGATAGTTGAGATTGATAGTTTAGAATTTAGAATGTAAAGTTGAGGGGTAAGAGTTGAGATTGATAGTTCATAGTTGAGAATGTAGAATGTAGAGTTGAGGGTTGGAGAATTTAGATGTTAATTCTTTAAAATCTTCACTGTTTTGGAGGTGGCTCCATCAGAAATTTGGAAGTAATACATACCAGCGCGAAGATTGCGCATGGAAAGGGTTGGCGTGTGGAGGCCGGTAGCGAAGAGCTCGGTGCTGGACTGCACGATGCGACCGGTTTCGTCGGATAAGGATGAAGTAATCGTAGATTCATCGGAAACGATGAGCGTGTAGGTAACGTCATCGTTGGTTGGATTTGGATAGATAGGTAATAGGACGAAGTTTCCGCCTTCGGTGTTCGCACACGATATATTATTGCTCAATTCTGTTTCGATGAGTTGGTAATCGTTGTAGGAAATGGCTTCCACACACAAATAGCTGATTTCGTCATCTTGAGTTGAAATAAATGCTGAAGGATTTGCATTGAATAAATAAATTCTGCTTTCACCCGGCGCTAAAGATTCAGTTTCAATTTCAAGAATTGGCGTAGAATTATAGACTTGGAGCAATAGATCTGCTTGTGTGATTTCAACGAATCCTAGGTTGCGCAACTCCACTCCTACTTTGTAAAATCCGTTGATGTCTTGCACAAAAAGTTGATTAATTGCTAAATCGATTCGTGGCTCGTTGACTTTTAAGTATTGGTAAGCGGTGTCTTTGCAGCCAATGGCATTTTGAATCGCTAAATAGGTTAAAATGCTGTCCCCTATGAAGGAAGAAGCAAACCCCGTTGCTTCGACAGGCTCAGCAACCGAGGTTTGGTAAATATTATTATTTCCGAGGTTCCATTCGTAGAAATTACCTCCTAAACTATTGTTTGTGAAAACGATTGGTACACCAGCCACTACCGTCGTTGGGCTTACTGTATAAGCAGCAATGATTTCTGACTGAACATTCACAATAATCAATGTATCAGACGAACAACCTTGATCGGAAGTGGATGTTAAGTTAAGGTATTGAACTCCAGTTGTTACAAACTTGTATGCAGAACTAGCTCCTTCTAATGGATATTGAAGGTTTACCAACCAGTCTGTTTGCGCGATGCTACCAAAAGAAATGTTACTTTGATTCTCAAAAGTTGTCCAAGTATTTTTACAAGCAGGACCAACTTCCCAAGCTAAATTTGGTACTGGATGAATAGGAACAGTTCTTTCAATCGTGTCTCGGCATCCGTTACTTGAAATGGCCACTAAACTTACTTGATAATCACCATATTCTGTAAAAATATTTGTAAACGATGTATCCGAAGAAGTCGCTCCACCGCTTATATTCCATTGATAATTCGTTATTGACAGCGTATCAGAAATAGAACTTCCGTTAATAAACTCAACCGTTTGTTTTTCACATGGATTGACAATACTAAAATCAACCACAGGTCCTTCTTGAATACTTAAATTTTGAACAACAGTATCCTTACAGCCATTTTGATCAATTGCATTTAAAGTTATCTCGTAATTTCCAGCTTGACCAAATAGATATGATGGATTTGAAGAATTACTTGAAAAACCGCCATCTCCAACCCAATTAAAATTTGAAATTTGGGTCGAAATTGAATTCATTGGGTTAAAAGCAACATACTCATTCGGACAGAAGTTTTCAGTTGTGAATGTGATAACTGGTTTTAGAAAAACGGTTAATTGAAAAGTAGCATTGTTATTACAACCCCCTGCAGTTCTCACTTCTAACTCGCATTGAAAAGTTCCGCTTTGATTGAAAACTGTTGATCCACTTGCTCCAATATAATCCGGCTGATTTTCAATATGCCAAACGACTTCATTGATGACATTCGGAAGAGGAACAGTAGATGAGTCATAAAAATCAACGGTCAAACCTTGGCACACTTCACTTGGAAAATCAAAGTTTAAAGTTGGAGCAACTCCTACTACTTCAACATAAATTTCGTCTATATTCGAACAACTGTTTTGGTTTGTAACCTGAAGAATATACGTTCCGGAAGTATCCACCACTTGACTTGCAGAGATATTTTGAGTATTCCACAAATAACTCAAGTTTCCGCTTGGTGTACTTTCCAATGAAATAGAGTTTCCTGCACACAAAGCAGTATCAGCACCAAGAGAAATACCAACAAGACTGGAATCAATAAAGATTTGTACGAGATTTGAACTCCGCTGACAACCTAAACTATCCTGAATTATAAAAATTAATGATTGAGCTGTATCTATTATTCGAGTTGGATTTGTTAATCCATCATTCCATTGGATAAACGTATAATTTCCTGAAGGAATGGGAGCAGAAAACGATTCACTTTGACCAAAACAAACAGCTTCATTTTCCATTACAATTTGATCGAAAACTGGCCTAAATACATGAATCGTATCACGAGAAGTCCTTCCGAAAACATCTACCGATTGAACCCAGTAAGTTCCGGGTTCGTTGATAGCAATGGAGGAAGTTGTAGCATTATTACTCCATAAATACGACGTATAAATTTCATTTATCGGTCTCAGTGTGATATCACAAAAACCATAGGTGGAATTTATATCCGCTCCTAAATTCACTGGAGGCGCATAACGATCCATCAAATAAAGCTCTATTTCGTTTCTCTGGGAAGATGGCAAGGCTTGATCATACAGAATCACCTCAGCTATTTCACCATTCAATTTACCCAAAGGCCCGCCGGAAATCTGATAATTAGAATTGGTAAATGCACCCACAAATGTTGGCGTTGTGTTGACAACTCCACTTACACCATTTCCATGAAGTTGAGTATTAACGGCAAAATTCTTAGTCATACCGAATACTTTGAATGGGAATCCGACATTCGGAATTGAATTTGGGAAATCAAAAACCAAATTATTTGAACCATAATTATTTAAAACAGTAAAGCGTTCAAAGGTTGTCCCGCGATACAATCCAAAACCTTGATTTAGATCACTTATCGTGAATAAACCTCCATTATCTGTTTGGTTGTAACCATTCACCACTATAAAAGCAGTCATTGAACTGTTTTGAATTCCTGGTATAGTTGGTCCACTCAAAAAATCATCCACTCCATCAAATTTCACAGCAGAATGCGCAATAAAAGGAGAGCTCAAAGCCAATGTCGGTCTCGAATTCACCGTATTTTGAACAGCGTGAAAACCATTTCCACTCCGATCATACCATTGAGCAATCCGATCATTAACTATCTGAAGCGAATCACTTCGTAGCCAAAGTCGCTGAGCATTGCCCAAATTAACTACTTTGAATTTTCGAATTTGTGACCAATTCTGAGAATAGCAACGTTTGACACGCCAAAAATAGTTACCACTTAGAGATATAGGTGTATACGTCAAATTCGATTGACTAATGGTTTGTTGATCAACAAGATTGATAAAAAGAGAATCACTCGCAATTTCAATCGTATAATCTGAAGAAATTGGATCATAAGGAAAATCGGTCCAAGAAAATGAGATAAGATCACTGCTCGAAAGCGTCATATTATTGTTTGGAGTAGTAAGTTGAATTGTATTTTCAGAAGCAATTGGAAATAAACTTGTACTTTGACTCGAACAACCTAATTCATCAACAACAGACAGTTGGATGTTCAGATCATTATTAGAATTAAGCGTAAAAACAACTGTATCTAATGAACTTTGGCTTGTAACACCATTTTGTGTAATATCCCAATCAAAACTTGAAATAGCTATCCCCGTTTCATTGGATGCTGTAATTTCCAGCATTCCAGGAGAACAAGTGTTAGACTTTTCAATTTCTAAAATTGGTAAGGGTGAACTATAAATGGAAAAATTCGCTGAATTGGTGCATCCTTGAAGGGTAAACACTTCTATTGATCCCGAGAAATAACCGCTATCTTGATAACTTACCGTTCCAATGGTCCCTATGAAATCCGGTTGATTTTGGAAGTGCCAAACAGTTGAATCAATTGTGCTAGGAGGAGCAACCGTTGATGAATCCCAAAAAGTAAAGGTTCCACCCTGGCAAGCTTGAGGAGAAATATAAAAATTAAGCGTTGGCGCAACTCCAACTACAACTACAGCAACATCATCACTTTTTTGGCAGCCATTTGAATTAGAAACTTGCAAAACGTAGGTGCCTGATGTATCAACGAGTTGGGTAAGTTGTGTATTTCCCGTATTCCAAGTATAGTTGACTGAACCAGATAAATTCTGAACTAATCCAATCGCATTTCCAGCACACAAAGAAGTATCCGACCCCAAAGACATATTTACCAACGAAGCATCAAGGGTAATTTGAGCCGTATTCGAAGTTCGTTGGCAACCCGCATTATCTTGAACAGTATAACTTAAGGTCTGAGCTGAACTGATTGTTCTAGTAGATGATGTGACTCCATCGCTCCAAGAAACAAAGGAATATGCTCCACTCGGAATGGGCGCAGAATATGATTCTGGTTGTCCGGCGCAAACCACTTCATTTTGTAATGCAATTTGATCATAAACAGGACGAAAGACATTTATTGTATCTCGTGAAGTCCGTCCAAAGACATCTACCGTCTGCACCCAATATTGACCTGGTTCATTAATTGAAATGGAAGATGCATTTGAATTTGTGTTCCATAAATACGATGTGTAAATTTGATTTGTTGGCTGTAAGGTGATATTGCAAAAACCGTATGTCGAAGTAATATCTGCACCTAAATTAACAGGAGGAGCATAACGATCCATCATGTAATTCTCGATGGAATTTCGTTGAGGAGTTGACAAGACTTGATCAAATAACATGACCTCAGCTATTTCTCCATTCAATTTACCCAAAGGTCCACCGGA
>JBMLTP010000243.1:0-2514 GCA_049239885.1 Crocinitomicaceae bacterium | reverse complement strand
AGACAACATAAAATCTCTCAGGGAGGAATTTGACATAAAACAGCTAATCGTTGCAATACAGAATCCAAATCCTGAAAAACAAAAAAAGGTTTTAGACACTTGCTTGGAACTCAAAATAGCAGTTCAAAAAGTTCCTAATCCTAAAAGTTGGGTAAATGGAGAATTTACCACAAAACAACTTTCGAAAATTAAAATTGAAGATTTACTTGGAAGAAAATCCATTGACTTAAGTAATGAGCAGATTCAAAATGAACTAAATAATAAAGTTATTTTGGTTACGGGAGCAGCCGGTTCAATTGGTAGCGGATTGACAATAGAAATTGCGAAGTATGCCCCTTCCCTACTTCTTATTCTCGATCAAGCTGAGTCTGCCGTTTATGACTTGCAATTTGAACTTTCAACCATCTATCCAAATCTTAAGTTTGAAGTAATCATTGGTGATATTTGTAATGAAAATCGAATGCTTCGTATTTTCGAATATTTCAAACCGCAACTTGTTTTCCACGCTGCTGCTTATAAGCATGTTCCGATGATGGAGCTGAATCCTGCAGAGGCCGTAATGAATAATATCAAAGGAACCAAAATTCTTGCTGACTTGGCCTTGACAAATCAGGTTGAAAAATTTGTAATGATCTCCACAGACAAAGCGGTTAATCCAACCAATGTCATGGGTGCATCCAAGCGTATCGCCGAAATTTACACGCAAAGTAAAAATGAGGTCAATAAGACACGGTTTGTGACAACTCGGTTTGGAAACGTTCTTGGATCGAATGGCTCGGTTATTCCACTTTTTCAAAAGCAAATCGACAACGGAGGACCTGTAACCGTAACTGATGAACGTATCACACGCTTTTTTATGACGATTCCGGAAGCCTGTCAATTGGTACTAGAGGCCGGCGCAATGGGGAAAGGAGGCGAAATTTTCGTTTTCGACATGGGTGAATCAGTTAAAATAATTGATCTAGCTAAAAAAATGATTTCGCTCAGTGGATTGGAATTAGGAAGGGATATCGACATTAAAATTTCAGGATTAAGACCCGGTGAAAAATTGTATGAGGAATTATTGGCTAACGAGGAAAACACACTTCCGACCCATCATGAAAAAATATTAATTGCTAAAACAAGACAAGCCGAAAACCAATTAATCTCATTGATTGAAAATTTGGTGCATTCATTAAATACGGATCAAAATAACGATTTGGTGCTAAAAATGAAAGAAATCGTTCCTGAATTTAAAAGTAATAATTCCGAATTTGAAGAATTGGATAAATGAACATAAAACCCGCTGAAATACAAGTTAGATTTGCTGATTTAGATGTTTTAGGACACGTAAATAATTCCATTTATTTGAGTTATTTCGAAATGACACGTGTTCATTATTTTCGAGAATTGCTCGGCGAATCGTGGGATTGGAAAAAAAATGGTGTCTTATTGGTCCGAAATGAAATTGACTATTTAATTCCAATACTCTTGCATCAAAAACCGATTATTTCGATGCGATTATTAGAAATCGGAAATAAAAGTTTTAAACTCGGTTACGAAATTTTTGTTGAAGAAAAATTACATACAACAGGCTGCTCAGTAATGGTATGCTATGACTCTGTAACAAAACGAACAATCCACGTTCCAAACGAAATGAAAGAAGCTTTTAATAAATTAAAAGTGTAATTATTTTGTGCTAAATTTGAAAATTATTTAAAAACACAATATGAAAAATTCAATTTTTGCCCTGTTCATAATTAGCATTTCCATTTATGCTAATTCTCAACAAGTTCCTTGCTATAAAAAGAAACCGATATGTGATTTTAAAAAAGTGAAAAATTGCAATGAACTTGTTGCCTATGATGAATATTCGAATACGTATTATTCACGAAAAATGACTTCAGAAGTTTATGATGGAACTTGCGTTTCGTGCTACAGAAATGGAGTTGTTGAAAACCAAATTAAGATTGTCAATGGGAAACAGGATAGCATTGGAATGAGCTATTACGAATCTGGATGTCCCCAATCAAAAATGAGTTTTATTCTAGGAGTTATGGATGGTCAAACCACCTTCTATTACGATAGTACAAATAAAAAAGAAAGCGAACAGAATTTCAATATGGGAAAAAAGGAGGGGAAATTCATTTCATTTCAGAATAATGATAAAAATGATACTATAAAACTTGAAACCTACAAAAATGACAAGCTTGACGGTGTGAAAAAAGATTTCTTTGAAAATGGCAAAACAGAACGCATAGTTTACTATAAAGAAGGATTACAAGACGGAACTCAGAAACAGTTTAACGAGGAAGGTAAGGTAATTGTTGAACTCAATTACAAGGAAGGAAAAAACCACGGTACATGGACTTACTATTTCGATGACGGTAAAATTGCTAACATCCAAAATTGGAATAAAGGAGTAAAAAATGGTGAATTCAAAACCATGGATGATAAAGGACAAATTCTTAAACAGGAATTTTTCAAAAAAGGAATTCCTGATGGAAAACATTTCGAAATCTATGCAGATGGAAA
>JBMLTP010000242.1:0-3795 GCA_049239885.1 Crocinitomicaceae bacterium | reverse complement strand
GATCGCAGCGGAATTTAAAATTGATTTGCCATACAACATTAAGTCAAATAACGAACAGCACATGGTTCTCATCAAACAAGCCGAATTGGATACCAAATTCAAATATTACAGCGTTCCGAAAATGGATGCAGGTGTTTATTTAGTAGCACAAATGACGAAATTAGATGAGCTACAGCTCGTTCCTGCAAAAGCCAATATCTATTTCGATGGTTCCTACATTGGAGAAACGTACATTGACCCAACAACAATGGACGACACACTAAATCTTTCTTTAGGAAAGGATCCAAACATCGTAGTAAAACGCACGCTTTTGAAAAAGGATAGCAAAGAGAAAATCATCGGTGAGAAGAAAGAACGAACATTTGCATACCAAATTGAAGTTCTGAACTTAAAATCAACGGCAATTGAATTGGTTATTCAAGATCAACTTCCGATAACTCAAAATGCAGATATAACAATCGAAGCAACGGAATTATCACGTGGAAAACTTGATGAAACATCAGGCCTTATAGAATGGACAATGAACTTGAAAGGAAAAGAAACCAAGAAATTTGACTTCAATTTCAAAGTCAAGCATGCGAAAGATAAAATCATTAACATTTAAGCTTCCATTTCACTAAAAACGAAAAGAGGTTATCAGTTGATAGCCTCTTTTTTGATTTAAATTCAGTTAGCCATTTGTTCGTATAAATCCTTCTGATAATTGATCAAGAATAGAATAGAACAACTTAAATTGGTCATAACAAGCAGCATAAAAAACAACAATATCGGTTTTTCCGATTTTAGGACAAATTACTCAAAATCACCTTCGTTATTTCAACTACCATTTTAATAAATTTTAAAGTTCAAACACAAAGTTGAAATATAACGATGCAATCTACCCGCATAGAAAAATGAGTATTGTTTTTTCCCATTTCACTTATAAATCAGGTAAAAAAGTCCACCATAAATAAGCGCTGGAATAAAAATGCAGATCCAAACCGATGAAATGATGTAGCTACTTCCAAAGCGATTGAAAAAATTCAAAAAGTTAACTGATTTTCTATAAAGACGATCTGAAAATGAACGAAAATCGCGGCAAAGCATATAAAATCCGATGCAAAAAACTACAAAGGCAATTTTCAAATAATGGAAGTCTAGAATATAATCCACTAAAATCAACCAGGTAAAGGGAATTAAGAAATAAAAAACGACGATGTTGATTTCATTGTACGTTACTTTAAACAAGCGAGCAAAGGCTTTCAAATCATTGACCACATTATAAAAAATGCGTTCATGAAATGTAAATGGTTTTCCTGTCGGACCATCTCTTCTTTCCAAACCTCTACTAACCAAGAACGCCAACAAGGTAATCAGCAGCAAAAAAGCACCACCAATTATAAAAAACGCATAATACAACACATCCCAAAAACCCATAAATTCAGAAAATAAAATGAAATAAAACGACCGAATGAAGATAAGAAATGTGCGCTCATTCTCGATATTTTTTACCACATTTTAACAGGAATTTTTCTTTGTAAATACACTGCAGCACTTGACTATTCCTTCCCGAACTTTCAACCGGGTATCGATACTAACCAACTGTATGGCATAATAAAAAGCGATATGATAATATCATTTAATAGTATCAAAAAAAAAAAAAAAAACAATTTTCATCCATCAGTCATACGATTTAGTTGCTTCAGGCAATAATTCTTTATTCTCCTGTCTATTCTTAACAAGGAAAACATAATTTAATTATTACCCCACCCCCAACTCCATAACCAATTCCAATCGTTCGTCTAAATCAAGACACATCAGGTCTTCAATCACCCCATAGGAAGTCATATAGTCACGATAAATTGCAACCTTATCTTCGCGACTTTGGGTACTAAGAAATAAGGAAATTTCACTATTTATTAAATTGGTATCCTCCGTTTCTGTAAATTCAAAATCAGGATAATTTCCTGCCAACCAATCGTGAAAAAATTCTTCGTTTTCACGCAAGGTAGTTTGTTGAATTTTGTAGGGAACATAATACATTCCAGCACATTGCACGGAATATTCGTCTGCTTTTTGAAGCAAATCTCGAAAGAAATCGTTGTCTTTAAGTTTTTGTATGTTCATAATGGTCTACTAATTATCAAAAAATAGCTATTAAAGTGAACCCTTACAGCACGCCTATCCCCTGCCCCATCTTCAATTCAATCCCATAGTAATTGAAATCATTCTCTGTTGGTTTTTCTACTTCGATTAAATTGATTACGCAATCCTTTTTTGGGATAGGTTTAAAATAGAGTGAGAAGAATTGCCAATCTTTTGTGGATTCAAAATCCGTTCGTTGGGGTGCAATCGGAATTCCTACCGCTTCTAGCAACTCGTATTTTTTCTCTGATCCTTCAACCTGCAAATAGGCATCGGGAGAAATTCTTATCCAACCTCCCCGAACGTAATACCAAGGTGTGGTGTAGCCAAAATCAACGCGAGTAGACTCGTCAGTCAGAATAATTCTAAGAATTAATGGGTTCTGCTTCGGTGTATCCAAAACTGGAATTTCAAAAAGCAAAGAGTCGTTTTTCAATGTCATGTTACTTCAATTTTTCTGTGAAACCAATAAGCCAAAGTGGTTCAATTATTTTAACGTGCCTTCCCTGAGACAAAAACAAGCGAGTCAATTCAATCGTTGGGATAAGTTCGAAGGAAATTACAGAATATCCATTTGGATTTTTTTTAATCTGTTGACTTTCATGAATCGGATAAGCTTCAAAATAATTCGTTCCCAAATCAGTCACTTCAATTTTAATCGTTTGCTTTTTTTGATCTGGAATGGTCAATACCCCGTAGCAATCCTTGTATTCATTCACCAATTTTGCTTTATCGATGTTGACGAATTTCTTTTTCAAACAAATCGGATCGTAAATTCGGTCAAAACCAAACGTTCGGACTTCTTCGTGCTTTTCAGAGTAGCCAATTACATACCATTTGTTATCAAACTCTTTGATCAAAACAGGATGAATTATAGTGGCTTTGAATTCTCGTTTTTTATAATTGTAATGAACAAACGAAACCGGGATTTTCTCCTTACACGCTCGGTATAACAAATCAAAATGCTCAAAACCTCTTGATTTTGGAGGAGTCATCGTTTGAAGAATGGTTTCTTCATTTGCTCTAGTTGGAAATTCTTCCAGTACAGTTGAAAGTATTTTCTCCATGGCATGGCTGAATTTCTCACTTGCGCGAGATCCCCCAATTGTTCTAATCAACTCAATGGATTCTTTGATTGCTCCAACATCATCAGGACTCAATGAAATCTCAGAAATGGAATAATCAGGATCTGTGTACTCATAACCTCGCTTGAAGAAATTATATTGAATCGGCGCGTCAAAACCTTCCGGATGAGATCTTTTCATCAAGTTGATATCCTTTTGAATGGCCTCATGTGAAATGTCCAATCCTAGTTTTTCACGACAAGCCTCAATGATATCTTGCATTGTTGGATAGGGACGCATTCGATTTCGCAAAAGCATGTCAATGACCTTGTAACGCCCGTAGGCATTCTTATTTATCGGCATAAAGTATGATTTAATTTGATAGTCAATTCGTAAATTTTCGATAAATATATAAATTATTTCATACCCAGTAAAACAATTACGGAGTATCTTTTTTACTTTGCAGAATAAAATCTTTAAACATGGAAGTAAAAATTGAAAAACAGAATGAAGTGGTGCGTGAGACGAAGACCACTATGATTAAATTGTATAACCCTGCAGCATTGGATCATACTTTAGACCATCGTATGAAGAGCATTGAAATTTC
>JBMLTP010000241.1:0-3944 GCA_049239885.1 Crocinitomicaceae bacterium | reverse complement strand
CGAACTTAAGAATAATCCAATAGCCTCCAGGACCGGGATTTCCACGGGAAGAACCATCCGTATAAATTTTGATCGTTGACAATTTTTTAAATATTTTGTTATTCTTTTTCTTCGTCTAACTTTTTAAAGTTTCCTTCATGACTTTTTGCGATTGGGATTTTGATTCAAAAATGCTTTCCAACTGTTTCCTCCAGCTTTGTTATGTTCACCTATTCCCTTTGAAAAATGATGACAAACCGCTACTGCTAAACCATCCGTTGCATCCAAATACTTGGGCATTTCCTCAAAATTCAATAATTTCTGTAGCATGGCAGCCACTTGCTCTTTGGATGCGGCACCACTTCCCGTTATTGATTGCTTAATTCTTCTCGGAGAATATTCTTCGAAAGGAATGTTGTGATTCAAACAAGCTGCGATAGCCACACCTTGAGCACGACCCAATTTCAACATTGATTGAACGTTTTTCCCAAAGAAAGGAGCTTCGATGGCCATTTCATCCGGTTTATACTCCGTAATCAATCCATTCAAACGATCCAAAATACGTTTTAATTTATCTGGTTGATTCGATAATTTACTCAATTGAATAATCCCAAAATTTAACATCGACAATTTGCCTTTTTGGATGTGGATAATACCATAACCAAGAACGGTAGTTCCAGGGTCAATTCCAAGAATTATCTTATCTTCAACCATTCAAATTAATTTCCTTGTTTAAAACTACTATTTTTCGCTCGAAATGGACACTTTTATTCAAAGGAATCCTATTTTGTTTTTTTCTTTATCTCCTAATTTTCCGTTCGAAAAAGCTCGATTTTTCTGAGTTTTATGTTGCAGATTATTGGGCACTTCTTGGATGTTTGTTTTTAATGCCAATTAACTGGTTTTTTGAATGGTATAAATGGAAGCTAATTCTTCAAAATATCGATGAAGTAGATAACCCCGTTAATTTTAAGGCATTTGCATCTGGAATAATCGCATCGTTTTTGACGCCGTCGTTAAGTGGAAATTTTTTAGGAAGAATGCTTTATTACGAAAAAACGAAACGCTGGAAAATTACGATTCAATCAACCATCGCGAATTTTTCGCAGTTTTTGGTTGCTCTATTTATGGGGTTATTCTCATGGATACTATTAAACGACTCACTACCTTTTAAATTGAATAATTACATTTTTATTCCTGTTTCAATAAGTTTATTCCTTCTCTATTTTTTTGGTGAACGACTTGCAAAAAAAATCCCATTAAATCAAATTCAATTAGTTGCTAATCAAATTGAAAAAGAAAATTCACGGTTATCATTCCTAGTAATATCAGGAATAAGATATGTCGTTTTTGTCGCTCAATATGCACTTGCTCTCAAAGCGTTTAGAATTGAAATTACAATCGAAATTATTAATTACATTATGCTTGTATTCTTATTCATTACATTAACACCATCTTTGTTTTTTGGGAAAATAATGGTTCGGGAATCAATAGCAGTAGCCATATTTGCAGTGACAGGAATTGAAACAATCCCCGTTATTTTCGCTTCCTTTAGCACATGGTTTTTTAACTTATTTTTGACTGCTGTAATTGCTCTTTTTTTCGTCAAGAAATCTAACCGATGAATTTGATTTGTATTTTTTTGAGTTGTTATTCCTGCCTTTTGATTTCCATACTTGGAATAGGATCGATTTTACAACGAATTAAAGAGAAAAAATACCTTACGGGAAAAAAAATCAGCCTTGATGAAGTCACATTAATAATTCCCTTTCGTAACGAGGAAAAGCGCATTGATGGTCTTCTCCAAAGTTTAAAAGTCAG
Source organism: Crocinitomicaceae bacterium (assembly GCA_049239885.1). GTDB lineage: Bacteria > Bacteroidota > Bacteroidia > Flavobacteriales_D > Crocinitomicaceae > UBA952. Next base: position 2,144 of record JBMLTP010000241.1, on the reverse strand, counting down.
CAGTAAATTACCTACTCAAATAGTTTTTGTTAATGATCATTCTGATGATCTGAGCTGTTCGAAAATTAATGAGGTGTTAGGGAAATTAAATAACCTTCAACTCTTGAATTTACCTTCAGGAATTTTTGGAAAAAAGCAGGCGATTCGATTTGGAGTAAATCTCACCAAAACGGAGTTTGTCCTGACCATGGATGCAGATGTCTATTTTGAATCAACTTATTTCGAGGAACTTGAGAAATTAGCAGAAGCTGATTTGTATTTACTCCCTGCTGTTTTAAAAGCAACGAATCCGATTCATCATTTATTTGAAATTGACTTGTTGTTAATCAACGCATTGAACACCGGGTTAAACGGTCTTTCTAGACCAATAATAGCCAGTGGTGCCAACTTACTTTTCAAGCGAAAATCGTTTTTGGAATTTGATCGGTTTGAAACGCACAAACATATTCCTAGCGGTGATGACATATATTTGCTTCGCGATTTTAGGGATGCTAAAGCCGATGTGCGTGTTGTCGCAAGAAGGTCATTTAAAGTTGAAACGGAAACACCGCAATCTTTCAAAGAGTTTATTCACCAGCGCATTCGATGGATCGCAAAAACTGGAAATGTGAATGATCATTTGAGCACTATACTTGCAATCATTCAATTTATTTTCATCATTTCGTTTTGGTCGATTGAAATCAAATTACTTGTAGAAAATGAGTATCAATCTGCCTTCATTTTGTTTGGATTAAAAACAGGATTAGATATGCTTTTCTTTTTTTCTTTTTTCAGAGAGTTCAATCGATTGACTGCCTGGCTGCTCATTCCATTCTATCAGTTGATTTTTCCCATTTATAATTTGATTCTACTTTTCCTTTTACCTTTTTTCAAACCAAAATGGAAAGGCCGTTATTCAGGACTCAACGCTCACTTGCAGAAGTAATATTTCCTTCTTCCACTAACGAATCTCCTCGCATTCTTAAAAACAATTGGATAAGCGCTATAACATCCTTTTCGCAGTATATTCGAATACGATTCAAATCATTTTCTTCATAATAAACGCGTGCCACATCCGCTCCAGAAATATCGTCTTTCGGGGTTGGAATATTGAAAACATGACAAAGTAATGCGAGTGAGGTGTATGACTTATAATCACCAAATTTCCATAATTCAAGTGTATCCAAATGAGAAACTTCCCACGGTTTTTTTCCGGCAATGTCTAAAATTGAAGGCAATTTGATGCCATGAATCAACATTCGACGACAGATATAGGGAATGTCAAATTCTTTTGAATTATGCCCACAAAGCGAGTGATAAGGTGTGTTGTAATGCTCTTCCAACAGCGATTTGAATTGTTTCAAAAGCGTTTCTTCATCATCATGTGCAAAGGATTTAAGTCGAATGGTTCTTCCCATATTCGTTTCCTTAACCATTCCAACTGAAATGCAAATAATCTTGCCAAATTCGGAGAGAATCCCTCCTCGCTCACCGTAAAGCATTTCAAACGATTTTTCCTCATTTTGAGAAAAGCGTGTCTTCGCGTTAAAAAGTTCTTTTGTTTTTTCATCCAAATCCTGATAAGCGTATGTCCGAGGAACCGTCTCAATGTCCAAAAACAGGATTTTTTCTAGTTGAATTTTGTCTAACATAAAATTAAATTTTACTTGAATATAGCAATAAAATTGAAATAATGAGTTGAATTTTGATATCAAAAATTAGATTTTGTTTCATCAAGTCAATTTTGAGAGTTGAAAGTTAAACATTAACTTTATGAACAATTTTATCTACATACAAATGAGAAACAACGTACTTTTTCTTTTTATACTCAGTTTTAGTCAAATTTCATTCGCTCAACTTACTTCCTGGCAAGCTTTTACAGATTCAATACCAACGCTTTCATCTCCTAGAGCTTGTGATTTAAACAACGATGGAATAAAGGATATTGTTATCGGTGGAGGAACAGACGGTGTTGCTAGTAACAATGGAATCATGGCTTTTAATGGTGCTAATGGCTCGCTTTTGTGGAAACGAGTAAGTCGTAATGAAGTTTTTGGAAGTCCAATTTTTCAAGATATTAATAGCGACGGAATTAAAGATGTTTTTATAACTGGAAGACAGGCTCAGTTACTTGCGATTAATGGATCAAACGGGCAATTGTTATG
>JBMLTP010000240.1:0-2528 GCA_049239885.1 Crocinitomicaceae bacterium | reverse complement strand
ATTAATCAAAAGTTAACAGGAGGACAAAAAATCTTAAGACTACTTTTGAATAAAGCAATGCTTCCATTTACACTTGACATTGTAGACACAAATGGAATTACACTTGCAAAAATTCAAAGAGGATGGACATTTTTTATGTCTAAGATTTCTATTGTTGATGACAAAGGAAATATCGTTGGGTTTATTAAACAAAAATTTAAACTATTCAAGCCAACATTTGAAATTCAGAGTGAAAAAAATGAACCAATCGGTAAAATTACAGGTGATTGGAAGGCTTGGGATTTTAAAATTTTCGATGATAAAGAAATTCAAATCGGGACAGTAAGTAAAAAATGGGGTGGCCTTCTTAAAGAAGCTTTCACAACAGCAGATAAATACATTGTGAATATTGAGTCGAATAATTTATCAAAAGAAAACAGAATTGCAATAATAGCAAGCGCAATCACTATTGATATGGTATTAAAAGAGGCGAAATAATCCGCTCTTTTTTAACTTTAATATCCTGTAATTCTTGAAGTTGATGCCCCATGACATGAATTGCACTGGCCTGAAGTTAAAGAACTCCCCATATAAGACTTATTTCCAGATGGGCCTGTAAGGACAGGATATAATCCAGTAATGTCAAAGTTTTCAGTCGTGTAAAAATTCCCTTTCGAATCAACTTGAATGGTATGAACCAAATTTCCAGTTCCATCGGGACCTGTAAAAAGTTCAATTTTTCCTGAGGTCAAGGTATTGGTTAAAAGGGTATCGTAAACCGTTCCAGCAACAACAAAACAACCCTCACCTTCTCCACCTAACTTATGACATTGCATGCAATTTTGCCCCATGTTATGACTATCATCATCGCCTTGTTCACTGATATTATCTTCATCACATGCTTCCTCCTTTTCACAAGAATAAACTACAAAAAGAGACGATGAAACAATAAACAGGCCGAACAGAATTGAATTGATTTTTTTCATTTACTCTGATTTTATATTTAGACGTAAATTACAATAAAAAAGTTGGATTAACATCTTATTCATCCGATTTATTCTTAATGGCCATCAATAACGCATAGGAACCGTTAACTACGATTTCATGATTTTGAAAAATTTCTGAGTTTAAAACTTGAGTCCAACCATTTTCAGTATTTCCAATTTCTGCCTCGCGTAATTCAAACGTATTTTTCTTGTTTGATTTAACAAAAAGATAGTTATTAACCTCAAAAGAAACAACAGATTATTCAGGAATAGCCAATGATTTTGAATTTTTCAAATTTATCTCAGCGATAATACATTCTCATAATTAAAATAAGCTAAACTAAATGGAAAGAACTAATTACAAATGGAAATTGAGTAAGTTAAGTTAATTAACTTGGACTTAATGAAATTTTTAAGATTTAAAAAATCAGGGTTCTTTTACAAAATTTGATTTTCAAACAAAATAAAAGATAAATTTGCGATTGAATTTTTCAAACCATTCAATCTTTTTTTGAACTTTGAAGAATTATTTATGTTTATAATGTAACAAGAAATTTGATATGGAACAAGCATCAACAAGTTCAAATTACATTCCGCTAATTCTTCAGATTATCGTCGCTCTAGGATTTGTGGTTTTTACGCTTTTCGTGACTCACATCTTAATGCCTCGAATTAAATCTAAAAAGAAAGACGCTAACTTCGAATGTGGAATTGAATCAGAAGGAAATGCTCGTTTTCCTGTGTCCATTCGTTACTTCATGACAGCCATTCTTTTTGTACTCTTCGATGTGGAGGTCATCTTCTTTTATCCTTACGCCGTAAATTTTCAAGACTTAAAATTAGAAGGACTACTTGCAGTAATTATGTTTGTAGCATTTTTTCTTGTTGGTTTCATTTACATTAGAAAAAAAGGAGCATTAGAATGGGAAAAATAGAAGATTTAGAAGTAATTAACGGAGAAGGTTATCAATTAACCTCTCTCGATAAAGCCATCGGTTTGGCAAGAGCGAACTCGGTTTGGCCTTTACCTTTTGCTACTTCATGTTGTGGAATTGAATTCATGGCAACGATGGGAAGTATGTACGACTTATCGAGATTTGGAATGGAGCGACTTTCGTTTTCGCCAAGACAAGCTGATTTATTGATTGTTGCTGGAACTATCTCCAAAAAACTAGGTCCCGTATTGAAGCAAGTTTACGAACAAATGTCTGAACCGAAATGGGTTCTTTCGGTTGGAGCTTGCGCGTCTTCGGGTGGTATTTTTGATACTTACAGCGTTTTACAAGGTATTGATCGAATTATTCCTGTTGATGTTTACGTTCCTGGATGTCCACCAAGACCTGAACAAATCATTGATGGTGTTATGAATATTCATAAATTGGTAAAACATGAATCGTCAAGAAGAAGATACAGTGATGAATACAAACATTTGCTTAGCAATTACGATATAGAAACCAAAGAAATCGAAGATGCTGAATAACGAAGCAATTTTAAGTCGTATTAACGAAAATTACGGTTCGGAAGTCCTAAATTCTGAAGAAAATTTCGGTATTCTAACGATAC
>JBMLTP010000239.1:0-2650 GCA_049239885.1 Crocinitomicaceae bacterium | reverse complement strand
CATCATGAATTTATTATTTTCCATCAATAGCTCCAATTACAAACCGATTTCATTCCGAGAAAGGTACTTCTATGATTTTTATGATATTGTCGATTCCTTTTTGGCAACTAAATTGGATTCTGAGGATAAAAATCGACTTTTAAAACCAATGCTTGCTTCAGGAGGACAAATAAATTGGTATGGCAAATACGAAGGGGATTTTAAAAGGCTAAATGACTGTAATCCAATTATTTCTGAAAAAGTAAAGTTTGAATTTAACACGTTCATTGAAAAAACGGATGAACTTTCATCAAGTTTAAAAAATAAACGTGATGCGGATAATACTGAATGGGGCAATTTAATAGCCAATTTATTTCAACACGACCGTATCATTTTAATTGCTAATGACCATAGCGATTGGGGAATCCTTTGGGGATGGGACTTTATGAGTAATAATGAGAATAAATTACCCAAATTGGAACCAACTTTTAAACCAAAACCAAAAGACGAAGAGGAACAAGCTGATGAGGATCCAATTGTGTCGGATGATGATGATAAAATTAAAGATGTAAAAACCAACCAACCAATAGTAACAACAACTACTGTTGATCCTACTCCAAATCCCGAAGATATAATTGAAGATGAAGTAGAGGAGGATGAAAAAGAAGACGATGAACCAGTAGGCGCTGAGCCGAAAGCAATTTACGTGGAACGCGTTGGTTGTTTGGGAAGAATCAAACGATTATTGCGCTGGATATCTTATCGTTTTTGGGCGCTTTTTTGGTTAATCTTATATACACTTTTAATTATTTGGCTTTGCAGGTATTGCGATAGACCAAATTGTGATGCCTATTGTGAAAAACTGAAAAAAACGAAAGAGGAACTAAAAGATTTAGAACAACGTGTTCGTGAAAGGTGCGACACAACGTATGTTAAACCCCACTAGTTTATGCCTTACGAGAATTCTTCATATCATAAAAAGTGGTGGGTAAAAACCATCAGAGAACGAAATTTCTTTGGGTTTCGATATTGGTGGTTTAATTGGGTTGTATGGACATTGGGTTGTTTTCTGCTATTGTACGGTATTTTCTTTCAGACGAAACAAGATGACTCAAATTGTTTAAACCGAAATAACTTAACCCGAAGGATTCATCAAATTGATGAACAGATGGAAAAGTGTTGTTCTTGTAATGTTCCTCCACCTCCCCCGAGAGAAATAGAGGACACCTTCGCAATAGATTGTCCAGATCGCGTGCTCGCTTTTCAGGTTTGTAACTCTAATAAAGAAATTGACGATAATTTTTTTGTATATCTCAACGGCACTAAAATAGGCGAATTAGACCTCAATTCAAATGATTTAGTTGGTTCTGTTTTTCTTGCGACCTATGATCATTCCATTAAAATAAAAGACGCGGATTTTGTTTGCCCTCTGAACAAAGTAAAAACTTATTATTTTGACCCTCGTCTTGTTAATTTTGGAAATAATGCACTATTTATAAAAAATGTTCAAAAAAACAATAATGGAAATGCTGGAACGATTGAAATACGAAATTACCTGCTAAAAGAAAATATGCTTTCTTCTCCTTGTCCTGTGAAAAACTTGAAATATGAAGGTATTACTGGAAAGGATTTTCTAATAAATTTCAATTATACGAGATGTTGTGAATAAGGAAGCCTAAACTATAACTTTTGATTACAAAACTAAATGATATTAAATTTTAAAGATAGATTACAAAAAAAGTGGTGGTTTCGTTGGATACGAAGCTATACTTGGTTTTCGTTCCGCTATTGGTGGCTAAATTATATTATTTGGGGTATTCTTCTTTCCTTACTTATTTGGTTATTGTCCACCCTCTTAAATAATCCTGTGGATTGTAAAGAGGATCAGGAGATTAATAAAATTTTGAGAAGAATCGATCGGGAATTGGAAAGTTGCTGTAATTGCAACGTCGTGGAAGCAGAAATAGATAGTCTTGAACGCGATGATGCTTTGGATAGTTTAAGAGATAGTCTTGATGCTTGTGAGGGAGAAATAACGATTACTTTAGCTTGGAAAACAAATGATGATTTGGATCTTCGCTTAGTTGAACCCGATGGGACGGTTGTTTATTTTGGTAAACCAAATTCCCCAAATGGTGCTAGATTGGATATTGATATGAATGCAGATGGTCCAGAATCTTCAGATCCAATAGAGAACATATGCTACACGAGAACTCCTCCTGCTGGAACCTACAAAGTCATAGTTCATTATTTTCAACGTAGAACTTCTACCCCTGAAATCCCATATACCGTTTACGTAAGAAATGGAAGTTCTGAAAAGTATTTTCGAGGGGTTCATACCACAGAAAAAGAAAAACATTTAGTTTACGAATTCACTTATCCCGAATAAATGAAACCATTTTTTTCCTCTTCAGTCAACGAGTACGAACTTGTTTCGAATCATATCAATTATATGTTCGAACAACATGCTCAAATTCATCAATTTTTAAAATCAAACTTTCAAGAACCTTATCATCATTTACTTGCCAAACCAGAAAGAGCGGGATCGGCAATTAATTGGTACACAGATATTCCGGGTGAAATTAAACGGGTAGAAGATTTCCCGATTGAGACTCGAACCAAGTTGCTGAATATCTACAACGCAAGAAAGCACGAAATTGAAGCTACGTGT
>JBMLTP010000238.1:0-21261 GCA_049239885.1 Crocinitomicaceae bacterium | reverse complement strand
GAGATGTAGGTTGTAGATATACAATCGTATCGATTTTTCTTCCAGTTTTCAATACTTCATAGAGTATAACATCTCTCGCAGATGATGCATCATTGGAAAGATAATCAGGTCTTAAATCTGGGACATTTAAGCCATTTTCAATACCGATTTGTTGAATTTCAGGATCGTCGGTGGATATACAAATTGAAGTTATTGGAAAAATCTTTTTAGCAACATCAATCGTATATTGAATCAAAGGTTTTCCATTCAACATTTTTTTGTTTTTTCCAGGAATTCCCTTAGATCCTTTTCTCGCCGGAATAATAACTAATAAAGTATCGAAGTCTATCAAAACCTCAAATGTTTAATATCCGTTTTGGCTCTTTGAAAATCAGAAGGATTTCCGATGTCTAACCAATAATCTAATAAGGAGTAGGTAATTGCCTTTTTATTCTTTTTCACTAGGTCTTCGATAAAATCAGTTGCCAAATAAGTTTTGCCCTTTGGAATTTGATTAATTAATTCGGATTTGAATAGATAAATTCCCCCATTTGCGTAATAGGTATAATTTGGCTTTTCATTAACTTTTACTATTTTATTGTTCTTCAATTCAAAAATACCATACGGAATATCAACTGTGTAAGGAATCCCTACTGCACTCAAATCGGCGTCTTTCTGAATATAATCAAGAAAATAATCTTCGTAATCTATGGCTGTTAGTAGATCGGAGTTCAAGACTAACGTGTGAGAATGATTATTGATTTTTTTTAAAGACAATGACCCAATTGTTCCAAGGGGTTCTTTTTCTTCAATGTAACTAATATTCAATCCTTTAGACGACCCATCTCCAAAGAATTCTTTTATCATATTTCCCAAATAGTTAATGGAAATTTCAATATTTGTAATTCCATAAGTTACCAATCCATCGATAACGTGCTCAATTATTGTTTTGTCTCCAACTTTCAATAAAGGTTTTGGTATTTCTTTCGTCATCGGAAGTAAACGACTTCCTCGACCACCTGCCATAATCACTGCATCCAAGGGTAATCTTGTCTTTTGTAACCGAAAATTTAGAATGTCTACTATTTGATTTTTTTCGTTTATTATTGGGATTATTTTAAAGTCTTTTTCACGAAACTCTTTTGTTTTATTCACATCAATATTACCATCATACAAATACTTAGGTTTTGATTGCATTATTTCGCGAGCTAAGGAACTCGTTTCTTTTCCACGAATCAAACCTCTTCGTACATCGCCATCTGTAAGGCTGCCGAGTAATTCTAATTTTTCATCTACAACAAATAAAACGGCATCCACGGCCAATAAATCAAGTCGTTGAATTGCATCTTGTATGGAAGCGTCCTTATTGATAAAATGATTTTTCATCTCAATACTTTGAAAGTTTTAGTTTTTCAGTAATTAATTGAATCCCATTCTTTTTTTCATAGATGTTAGAACCATTAAATTCATGATTAACATACTTAAGTACATTCAGAATAATCTCCGATTTATCGAAAGGAAGATGAATAACATTTTCACCTGAAATTCTGCCTAATTGCCGATCCCCAAGATTTAAAGCATATTTCTTAAATGAAGCAGCCTCCAAAATCGCACTCGAACTATTCCCCACAATCAATCGTGATAGTTTCATACACGAGAAAAAAGATTGAGAACCAAAATGCTCTATTAATTTAACATTTGAATTCTTTGATTGAACACGCTTCCACATCTCTCTGTAAACACTCCCATTTGTGTCGGCATTGGGTAACGAAACAATTATTTGAAACGTCATTGCAAATTCAGTACTAACTTCCTCTAAAATTTTAGAATACTCAAAATTAGATGCATAATTTTTTGTTTCTGGATGAACAATAAAAAATAACGTTGGGATGGTCATATCAATATCCCATTTTTGCAGAAATTCATCCGAATTCAGCAACTTGATTTTTTTTAAATTTTCTAATCCAATAGCTCCTGTGACTGTCGTACTTTCTTTATGGCCAACCAAGTCATGAACTCGTTTTGCATATAATTCAAGACTTACAAAATGAAGTTCTGAGGAAAGGGAAATTTGATGTCTGTATATTTCGTCTATTGCCCCAAGTGTTTTTTCTCCTGCATGAATGTGTGCGAATCTTAGTTGATAAGGAATACCAGCTTGAACCGCTGCAGACATTTCATAACGATCGCCAAGAGCAATGATCCAATCAAATCGATGATTTTGCCAAAATGTAACAAACTCTTTAAGAATATTCGCATAATTTGAAGCTATTCCGTTAGGTGAGTCATTTTCATAACTAGCGGAAATTTTGTTTTTCACTTCAAAACCATCATTTTCTATTTCTTGAAATGTATTTCCAAATGTGTCTAAAAGATGTTGACCAAAAGCAATTATTTCAAAATCAATTTCTTTATCATTTAGCCATAAATCGAGCAGAGGTCTGTATATTCCATAGTCTGCTCTTGAACTGGTGAGAACTCCTATTTTCATTCGAAATCCTCCCATTTTAAAAGTGTTCCGACCACAAGATTTCTTTTCACTTTTTTATTTAATACCTTTTCGTAATCCATCGGAGATATTCCTGATCCTGGCCTTTTCATTTCCAAATCATCCAAAGAAATGAGATGTCCTTGATTTACATCGTTTTTAAGATGAATGCTCTTTCTTGCAATAACAATGTTTTTTTGCTCTGACGGAGAGGTTTCCTTTTTACCCGAACCAGAAATGATGAGTTCTGTTCTACGAATGGATTTTATAAATTCATATAGTTCATTAGGTTCCAACGAAGCTTTGTGATCAGGCCCGGGAAGATTTTTGTCTAATGTAAAATGCTTTTCGATAACGGTTGCTCCTAATGCTACAGCGGCAATTGCTACTTCTGAACCTACTGTATGATCTGAATAACCAAAATGAACTCCTAATTTTTCAAATTGAAGCATTGCCTTTAGATTGACATCTTCAAACGGTGTGGGATATTCCGTATTACAATGCAAAACTGTCAACATATCTTTTCTTAATCCACCATCTAAAAGAACGTTCAAAGCATATTCTACTTCAATCATATTGGCCATTCCGGTAGATAATATGACTTTAAGATTTTTTTCTGCTATGCGTTCTAAAAAAGGTTTATTGGTGATTTCTCCTGAAGGAATTTTTATAAAGGGAATTTCTAGCTCGCACAGAAAATCTAGCGCGTCTTCATCAAACGGAGTCGAGCAGAACGAAATCCCTAATTGCTCTGCGTAGTATTTTAATTCAAAATGCCACGATTTAGGAAGTTCTATTTTCTTTAACATTTCCAACTGATTGGAAGTGTCGTTATTCATATTTTTCTTTTGATAGTCAGCTAATTGTGCTTCATGGCTAACTAGTTTTTCAGAATTGAATGTTTGAAATTTCACAACGTCCGCGCCAGAATCAGCAGCAACTTGAATCAATTCTTTGGCCATTTGTAAATCACCATTGTGATTGACACCTGCTTCAGCGATAATCAGTGTTCTATTCATAATCGGGCAGGATTTCCTTTAACAACTGTGTTATCTTTAACATCTTTTGTCACAACAGAGCCAGCTCCTATGACACAATTTTTACCTATTTTAATACCTGGAAGTATGGTCGCGTTTGAGCCGATTAACGTGAATTCGCCGACGATAACATTGCCGTTGAGTACAGACCCAGGGGCAATATGACAAAAATTCCCTAGCTCACATTCGTGTTCAATTACGGCGCGAGAATTTATAATTGTTCCTTCACCAATAAGGCATTGAGGTTGTATGACAGCTCCCGCGTTTATGATTATTCCTTGTTGCCCAATTTCTGATCGAACGATCGATTGGGAATCAATAATTGAGAATAGTTGTACTCTATCTTTAAGTTTGTCTGCGATTTTTTTTCGTAAATAATTATCTCCAATAGCTATGAATACACCATCATTTTTCCCGAAAGAATAATTGTCTTCGTTACCCAAAAAGTTTAGTAAAAATGGGTTTTTCTCTTTTTCTTTTGTTTCGAAATAGCCATCGAAGCTGAGGTTCATGGATTTTAAAGCCTCAATTATTGGATAACTATGTCCGGAATAACCTAATATGAATCTATGTTCAATCATTAATTCAAATCCTCACGCTACTTGGAATATTTACGATTCGTTCGTATAATTTTATTGCGTTTTCTTGGAGATCTTTTTGACAATCCTTGTACATTGGTAGCAAGTATGAAAGCGTCCAAATTGGTCTGGTCATAACACCCTCTTTGTTTGATTCATCTAAAAACGCGTTTCTTTCATGCAGATCATTGAATTCAATACAATTCAACCAATAATTTGCTTTTGTTTCTTTCAACTCTTTTCTAAAAAGCGGATTTGATTGAAAGTAATCTGAATAAGTATGTGCCAATTTTCGCTTGTTTTCTATAAAGCTATCCAATTGTTCCAATTGAGCGCAAATGAGCGCAGCGTTAACATTGGGCATCCTAAAATTATATCCTATTTCATCATGAATAAACTCATAGGAATGAGGAAGTTTAGCAGTTGTCGTTAGATGTTTTGCATTTTTCGCCAACTTTTCGTTATTCGTAACAATTACGCCTCCTCCTCCTGCAGTCACTATTTTGTTTCCATTAAATGAAAACACGGCAAGTTCACCAAACGATCCGATTTTTCGATCTTTGTATTCACTACCCAAGGCTTCCGCTGCATCTTCAATAAGAGGAATACACCATTCTTTACATATCAATGAAATTTCATCAATACGACAAGGGAAACCGAATGTGTGCATAGGCATACAAGCTCCAATTCTTTTGCCACTTGATTTATTAAAACATTGTTCTTCTTTGATTTCGGCATTTGTTTCAAGAAAATTTAGCAAACTTTTAGGTGACATACCCATGGTGTCGTAATCCACATCAACATAAATGGGTTTAGCCCCAGCAAAATGAATTGAATTTGATGTAGCCACAAAACTCAAAGCCTGTGTAATAACTTCATTTCCATTTTCAACTCCTACAACTTGAAGTGCTACTTGTAAACCTGTTGTTCCATTTACGACAGCCACGGCGTAGTTTGTTCCACTGAATTTGGTAATATCCTTTTCAAATCGATCCACAAACGGACCAACGCTTGAAACGTAGGTACTGTCAATGCAATCAATTAGATAGTTTTTCTCATTTCCGGAAAAAATTGGGGCGTGTAATGGTATGAAATTGTCAGTTTTAAATACCTCACGTATGAAACCAATTATTTCTCTATTTTCTTTCAATTCGTAGGTTGTTGATTAGCTATGAAATAATTTCCATAAAACAAAGAATTAGATTCGACATCAGAAAATTGACCATCTTTGAATGCTTCGACTAATTCATAAATACCATCTCGAACACTGAAATTCGGTTCAAAGCCAAGGGTTTCTTTCACTTTTTCAAATGATACCCTATAGTTTCTTGGGTCTGGCGAATTTTTTGTGTATCTGACTTTTCCGTTTGGGATATATTCTAGAATTTGGTCAATCAACATTTTTTTTGTGTAATTGTTTTTGTCTCCCCCTGCATTAAATACCTCGAAATTTACTTTTTCTTTGTTTGCTTCAATAACAAGTTTTATTAGTCGAGCAAAATCTTTAACATGACAATAAGGTCTCCACGTATTTTCATCAAAAACAAGTAATTCTTTTCCTAAGTAAAGTTCCTTCACAAATTCACTAATACTTAGGTCGAATCTCATTCGCGATGACAAACCAAATGCTGTGGCGAATCTCAAAACAGTTGCTGCATAATTGACTTTATCTTTTTTATTCAAAAGATATTTTTCAGCTTCAACTTTAGCTTCCGCATACAAGGATAAAGGGTTTAATTGAAACAGCTCATCAGCCAATTCATTTTCTTTTATCAAGCCATAATTTGAGCAAGTTGAAACAAAAATTAAATTTTTAATCGGTTTATCATCAAAATAGTCTATACAATATTGGATTCCGTTTAAGTTTATACCGTGCGATAACTCGGGGTATTTTTTTGTTATTGGATCTCCAACTAGTCCAGCTAGAATAACCACGGAATCAATGTCCAAAATTAGATCATTTAGCGTACTTAAATTTCTAATGTCTCCATTAATGAATTTGTAGTTGCTTTTGTCGATTAAATGTTCGTTTGCAAAATTATGGTCATAAATGAAATTATCATAAACCAAAACTTGATAATTATGATTTAGCAAATATTCGGCTATTACATTACCAACATATCCTGCACCTCCAATCAATAGAACTTTATTCATTATCTATTCTTTTGATTTTTAGCTGATTCGAAATACCAGTTGATGGTTTCTTTCAGTCCTTCCTTTAAATTGTGGGTTGGACTATACATTAATCGTTTTTTCGCTTTTTCAATGCAAGCCAAGGAGTGGGGAATATCACCTTTCCTGAAAGGGCCATATGTCGGTTCTATTTCTGCTATTTCAACATCGAAAGACCCTAAATTCTTTCTGATTTCAAAGTACAAATCATTTAATGTTGAACTTTCACCAAAAGCTACATTATAAACTTCATTAACAGCTTTAGGGTCAGACGTAAACATTGCTAATTTATTGATTTGAATAACATTGTCGATGTAAGTAAAGTCTCTTGAAAAGGAGCCATCACCATTTATAACAGGTGATTCGTGATTCATTAACGTGTCTACAAATTTAGGAATTACAGCTGCGTAAGCACCTGCGGGGTCTTGTCTTCTTCCGAAAACATTAAAATACCTTAACCCAATACACTCCATTCCATATGTTTTCGCAAAAACGTCTGCATATAATTCTCCTACATATTTCGTTATTGCATATGGAGATAGTGGTTTCCCAATTTTGTCTTCTACTTTTGGTAAGCTTTCAGAATCGCCGTAAGTGGAAGAACTTGCAGCGTAAACAAATCGCTTAATTCCGGCGTCTCTCGTCGCTACGATCATATTAAGAAAACCATTGATGTTGATGTCATTGGTTGTAATTGGATCAGCGATGGATCTTGGAACAGAACCGAGAGCAGCAAGGTGCAGAACGACATCGATATTCGAAACAGCTTTTTCGCAATCTGCCAAATTTCGGATGTCGCCTTTAATTAAATGAAAATTTGGAGAATTCAGAAGTTCTTTAATGTTACTTCTTCTTCCTGTTATGAAATTATCCAAACAAACTACAGAATGTCCTTCCGAAATTAGGTTTTCACATGTGTTTGACCCAATAAAACCTGCTCCTCCAGTAACTAGTATTCTTTTTTCCATAATTCAAAAGTATATGGCTTCGCCAATGGTGAGTCCCATTATAAGTAAAGGGATTCTCAATTTATTTAGTTTTGAACGATTTACGTTCTTATTTTTTTTACAAAAGACCTAGGCACGTGAACAATAAACTTCTGTTCAATTCCTTCAATCTCAACAATCAATTTATGTGTACGATCGATTTCAGTTGAGGTTGCGATCAATCCTTGAAAAGGACCGCGAATTACCTCAACTTTGTCACCTTGCGTAATGTTTTCAAATTCTGCTAATTCATAATCTGTTTGTTCTTTGAGCAAAATCTTCAAATTGTTTATTTCAAACTCACGAACAATTGCTGGTTTTTTTAAATAGTAAAGAAAGGAATGAAATCCCTGAACATGATATATTTTCGCAAGTTCATTTTCAAAACAATGGATGAATAATGTAGAACTTATTAATGGTATTTCAATTTTCTTCTTTCTATCGCTCCACTGACGGATGGTCTGAACCAAAGGAAGATATGCTTCAATTCCTAATAAACGTATTCGATCAAGTACTTTTTTTTCAGCCCTCGGATTTGTTTTTACCACATACCAATTTTGACGTTTTTGTTCAGATTTCATCGGTCAATAATAGTTACCTAATTGAAAAGTTTTTTCGAGTTTAATTCTTAATCCTTTTTGACTTGATCAAAACTAAAATTTTTTATTTCCAAACTACAAACGCCAATAAAAATAATCAAGGTAAGTATGGATCCGATTAAACTCCACGTGCTAGATTTTTCAAATGATTTAGGCTCAAACTTCCATGAAATTGTATGTGAACCAGCAGGAATAACTACTCCACGCAAAACATAATTAGCCCTGAAGTTTTCAATGGTTTTACCATCTAAATAGCAGTTCCAGCCTTCAGGATAATATATTTCACTGAAAATCGCCGCAGCTGCAACAGAATTATTTGACTTGTAAGTCATTTCTCGAAGGTCGTATTTAATAAGTTTAATTTGGGCATTTGAATCCGTTTTTGTTGCTGAATTTACATTTTTAAATTCTTGATGAATAATTGCCGTTCTTTTAAGATCATTTTTACTTAAAGCCAACATTTCTTCATTTGCTGATTTGACTCGAACGATTTTTTGAGCGAACCACGCATTTCCAAAAGCATTTGTATTTTTTACGGCTTTTTTCGTTTTGTCAATGTGAATGTATTTAACGTTAAGCATGTTCATCACATTTGCATTTTGAACAGGCAATTCATTAATCTGAATCGAGTCGAAAACACCCTGAGCTTGTTCTTTTGAAATATTCATTGTTGATGCGTATTCTCGAAGTTTAACGTTTTTAACCGCACTAATTTCTTTGTTAATTACATTAATTTCGTCCGCTAGGTAGAAATCGATTAGTTCTTGATAGCGCTTTAATTTAGCGCCATGATAACCGCCAATACTTTTGTGAAAATAGCTTGTATTTGTTTCATTGAAAGGCCCAGAAAAATTAAGAACACGGTAGTTGGTATTCAAACTTAAAACACTAAAAGCGGCTAGTTGACTCAATAAGTTGTCGTCTGACAGTGACTCAAACTCTCTCGTATTCATTATTTTGGACTTGAAATTCTGGACTTTTGAAGCGAAGTTTGGAACATTATCTTGTTCTTCTTGTAATATTGTTAAGTCAGCTTGTTGAGGAAAAGTTGGAAGTATGGAAGCGTTTTCTTCTTCATAACTTGTGTAAACTCCCTCTGTTTCTTCATTATTCAAATAACGCTTAGATATACCAATATTGTCGGCTGTAATACAAATGAATGCAAAAGCGATAACAACGTATTTGGAAATTTTAGTGTAAACGGATATCAAAATGATTCCAATTGCTAATAACGCTAAAAATAATGTTCTTCCTAGCTCAGCTTTGTAAATATCTGTTCGAACCTTAATCAATTCAGATTTAAGTCCATTTATAAAAGAAAGGTTTTGAACATCTGTAACTCCTTTGGTTGCTTGGCTGAATTGTTGAATTTCATCGGAACGCAAGAATGATCCTGATATTGATGGAAAAGCGAATAGAATTAATCCTAAGAATGTAATTGCTCCTCCTGCTATCAACAACGATTTTTTATCGCCCCATACGTTTTCTTTTTTGAAGAATCGATCGAGAAATATAATTCCTAATGCAGGTATCATTACTTGAAGAAGCACCAAAATCATTTTGGAGTCACGAAATTTATTGTAGAGAGGGAATTTGTGTATAAAAAAGTCGTTCATTCCACCAGGGTCTTTCGCTGCCAACAACAAACAAAGAAGTGAAACTGCCAAAAAAGGCCAACGCAGAGAATCCTTGAGGAAAATAAGGCCGAATAAAAAGAATACGAACATGACCACACCAAAATAGATGGCACCGCCACTCATGCGCTGCCCTCCCCAATAGCGATTCATTTGACCGATTTGTTGCGCATAGCTTGGGTCAACATTCATCATAATGTCTTCATCATTACCTAAATAATCATCTTTCGCACCTTTGGCATTTGGAGCAATAAGAGATAAAATCTCACCTTTTCCATAATTGTATTCCAAAATGTAATCAACATCCAAGCCTTCTTTTTTAGACTGTTTCTTGGTTTGTCCTTTAGGTTCAATGGTTAAATCAGTGGCTCCTCTCGTTGTATATTTACTGTATTCCAAGGTAGTTTGAAGATTACTGAAAGACGGAAGAAGACCTAAAACCCCTCCAATTGCCAAACCTCCAACCGCTTTTCCAAGATCAAGGTAGTTTTTCTCAATCAAAAGTCTAATTCCTTCAGCTAAAGCAACAGCAAATAACAGAAACACCAAATAATAAGTCATTTGAAGGTGGTTTGCCGTTAAATTCAATCCGAAAAACAAAGCGAAAATAACGCTGCCTAAAAGCCATTTCCCTCTAAAAGCTAATATTAAACCTCCCAATGCAGGCGCCATGTAGGCGATGGCGTTTACTTTAGTCATGTGACCAGCGCCAATGTATAGTATGTTAATAGTAGAGAAACCGAAAGCAATTGCGCCAACAATTCCAAGCCAAGGATTTACACGAAGACAAAGTGCAAAAATGTAGAATCCAAGCATCGCTAAAAACATCAGGCCGACCGGACGAGGTAGTGCAAAATTCAACTGCAATAATCGATCTACTTTGATTAAATAATTATTTTGGTGAATGACCGAAATTTGATATGCTGGCATTCCACTGAACATGGAGTTGGTCCAAAGCGGTTCCTTTTCATTTTGAATTCGGTAGTCGACGATTTCTTTCGACATACCTTGAAATTGCTTTATATCATTTTGCTTTAGATTGAATCCATTGAAAAGAGGGGAGAAGTAAACGGATGAGAATACAATGAATATGATTAAAGCTGCAACATGCGGAATTAACAATTTTATTTTTTCATTCATTTCGGAAAATTTTAATGTGAAGGTAATAACAATCCTTTAATTTTAGTTTTGTTTTGGGTTTGCATAGAGCACAACGTCTCGTTGATCGATTTCATTACCGCATAATATTACTAGTCGTTCGATGATGTTTCTTAATTCACGAATGTTTCCAGTCCAATCCACGTCTTTCAGCGCATCCATTCCTTTACTCGTAATCGTTTTTCGGGCAATGCCATGATCTTGGCAGATTAAAGTTAAAAAGTGATCTGCTAATAAAGGAATGTCATTTCTTCGTTCATTGAGTGAAGGAACATGAATCAGGATAACGGCCAATCGATGGTACAAATCCTCACGAAAACGTCCTTCAGCAATCTCTTTGCGCAGATCCTTGTTTGTCGCTGCGACTACTCGACAATCCACTTTAACATCTTTTTCTCCTCCAACACGTTGAATCACATTTTCTTGTAACGCTCTCAAAACTTTTGCTTGTGCACTTGGTGACATGTCTCCAATTTCGTCCAAAAACAAAGTACCCCCAGATGCTAATTCAAATTTTCCTTTTTTATCTTTTACTGCGGAGGTAAACGCACCTTTTTCATGACCAAACAATTCGCTTTCAATTAATTCGGAGGGTATCGCTGCGCAATTTACTTCAATGAAAGGCATCTTGGACCGATTCGACAGATCATGTAAAGATCTTGCAACTAATTCTTTCCCAGTTCCATTTCCACCAGTTATTAAAACACGTGCTTCAGATGGAGCGACTTTTTCAATCATCTCCTTGATTTTAATTATTTCAGGTGTTTCTCCGATGATTGAACTTCCTTTGATTCTTTTAATTGTTGTTTTGAGTGCTTTGGTTTCGATAACCATTGTATTACGTTCCTTAACATTTCTTAGAATAACCAGAATTCGGTTTAAATCAAGCGGTTTTTCTATGAAATCGAACGCTCCGTTTTTAATTGTTTGAACAGCTGTTTCAACTGTGCCGTGGCCACTAATCATTACAATTGGCGTGGTATTTTCTTCTGCATTCAAAGCATCTAATACTTCCAGGCCATCGAGTATTGGCATTTTTATATCGCAAAATATGAGATCAAATGTGTTTTTTTGACTCGCTTCTAAACCCTCTTTCCCATTTTCAGCCTCGGAAACATGACAACCCTCGAACTCTAAAATCTCTCTCAAAGCTCTTCGAATCGAACGTTCATCATCTATTATCAATACCTTCATTTCACTTATTTTACAGTTCGTTCCAACATGGGAACAAATTTGAATGTCCCATACTCACGGATGGTATATTCGTTTTCATTAATTTTTTTGATTTTCATCATTTTTTGTTCAATTCCTTCACCTACAGGAATAATCATAATTCCACCAACTTTGAGTTGATTCTTCAGCTCAGCAGGAATTTCAGGTGCGCCACAGGTAACTAGGATTCGATCATATGGAGCATACGAATTGTTTCCTTGAAATCCATCTCCAAAAAATAATTTCGGGTTGAAATTGAAAAAATGAATGATCTGTTTCGCTTTCAAATGTAAATCACGATGGCGTTCGATTGAAAAAACCTTTGCGCCAAGTGAACAAAGTATACAGGTTTGAAATCCTGAACCTGTGCCTATTTCCAATACCTTATTACCTTTCTCTATTTCCAATAATTCAGTCTGAAAAGCAACCGTATAAGGGTGTGAAATGGTTTGTCCTGAACCGATCTGAAAGGCCATATTCGAATAGGCTTGTTCTTCAAATGCTAAATCGAGAAAAAAATGACGTGGAATCAGGTCGAACGCATCCAAAATTGCTTGATTTTCAATCCCTTTTTCTTTAAGTTGCGAAATTAGATTTTTTCGCATCCCCTTATGTTTAAACGTATCTTTTAAATGATTCATTTTTCCCGTCGCTCTATCCCGATTTTTATAACAATACAAATTTAATTCTTTTCAAATGGTAATGGAATAAACACAAACTGTTTTTGTTAATTTTGGATTTAAACAATAAGTCAAAAACATTTCTTTTTTAAAAATGTAATATTTAAATGCCTCGTCCATTTTAAATTCTTATTTTCGAATAGAGTTAGCTTAATCAAATTTAAATGTCAGATCAGTATTCAAAAAAAATAATAAGCGCGACAAAACCCTTCATTCCGCCTGTTTCCGAGTATCAAGAGAAGGTTAGTGAAATTTTGAATCGAGGTTGGCTTACTAATCAGGGGCCTTGCGTTGAAGAACTTGAAGACAGATTAAAAGACTATTTGAAAGTTGAAAATATTCTTTTGGTAACGAACGGAACAATTGCCATTCAATTGGCGATAAAGGCTCTTGATATAAAAGGTGAGGTGATAACAACTCCCTATTCTTATGTTGCTACCACCTCCTCTTTACTCTGGGAGAATTGTGTTCCTCGTTTTTGTGACATAGATATAGACACCTTCAATATTGATCCAACAAAAATTGAAAACTTATTGACAGAAAAAACTACTGCGATTTTAGCGACGAATGTATATGGGTATCCTTGTAATATAAATTCAATTCAGCTAATTGCCGAAAAACATGGTTTAAAGGTCATATATGATAGTGCACATTGCTTTGGTACTTCCTATGAGAATAAAAACATTCTCAATTATGGTGATGTTTCTACTATCAGTTTTCATGCTACAAAGCTTTTTCATACTGTGGAAGGCGGTGCGGTGGTCTGTCGCGATAAAGCTGTTTATGAACGAATGAAACTCATGAGAAACTTTGGTCATACTTCTCCAACTACATTTTCGGAAATTGGAATTAATGCGAAAATGAACGAGCTTACTGCGGCAATGGGATTGGTTAACCTTAATTACATTGACGAAATCCGAAAACATCGAAAATATCAATGGGATTTATATAAAAATCTTTTGTTGGAGAAAGGTTTGTCTATCACTGATTTCAAATTGGATTTCAATAAGGCTTATTTCCCTTTTATTCTTAAATCTGAGGAACAACTTCTTTTTGTGCTGAAGAAATTTGAAGAAGAAAATATTCATTTAAGAAGATATTTTTATCCTTCATTGAATGAGTTGACATTTTTGAATCAAAAAGATTCCTGTCCAATCGCTGAGGACATTTCAAAAAGGGTAATATGTTTACCACTTTATCACGACTTAAAAGATGGGGATATACTTTTTATTGTTGAAAGGTTGGCCAAATTGTGTTCTTGAGAAGTAAGTGACTTTAATCAAATCTGTAAAAAAAAATATAAAGTTGATATGGTAATAATAGGCGCAAAAGGATTCGCAAAAGAAATACTGGAAATTTTTGACCAACTCAATCAATTGGAAAATCTCGTTTTTTTTGATAACGTTTCAAATGACTTGCCAAACTATTTATTTGAAAGATTTCCTGTTTTAAAAAGCGAAATTGAAATTAGGGATTACTTTCATGAAAATGGGAATACATTCACGTTGGGAGTTGGGAATCCAAAAGTCAGAAAAAGCTTGGGTGAGCTGGTAAAAAAATGGGGAGGAGAGATGGAATCAGTTGTTAGTCCTTTTGCACGAATTGGTAGTTTCGATAATATTATTGGTAAAGGTAGTTCAATAATGACCGGCACGGTTATGACAAATAACATTTTTGTAGGTGAAGGGTGTTTGATTAATTTAAATTGTACGATAGGACATGATAGTTATATTGGAAGTTATTCCGAGTTATCGCCTGGAGTCCACATTTCAGGAAATGTAAAAATCGGTGAATCCTGCTTCATAGGCACTGGAGCCGTAGTTTTACCAGGGATACAAATTGGAGATAATTGCGTTATAGGAGCAGGGACACTCGTTACAAAGAATGTCACTAACAACATGAAAGTTATTGGTGTTCCAGGAATTTCAAAACACTTGTAAAAATGGCTTGTTGTCATGTTTTTATTAGTTCGAGTGGTGTTTTTATCAATAAAACAATGGAATATGTTGAACAAATAGAACCAAATACGCATTACTATTATATTGAAAATGGCAAGAATCAGGAAATAAATGATTATCAGTTAATTAAAACGAAAGAGTCATTGGAGATTTTAATGGAAAATGGAAAAGTCACTAAAATTATTTTCCACAGTATCAACTACTTTCAGTTTCGTTGGCTCATTTCAATCAAAAGGAGATTCCCAAACGTTAAATTGTTTTGGTTGTTTTGGAGTTTTGAATTTTATCAGTTGTCATTTAATGTAAAGCCCTTTTATGGACCTTACAGTAAACAATTCTTATTTAGAAAGTACGCCTTTAACT
This sequence comes from Crocinitomicaceae bacterium, assembly GCA_049239885.1. GTDB lineage: Bacteria > Bacteroidota > Bacteroidia > Flavobacteriales_D > Crocinitomicaceae > UBA952. The sequence goes on along the minus strand of JBMLTP010000238.1, from coordinate 6,417 downwards.
TTATTGATAATTTATTTAATTTCATCAAAGGTAAATCAGTAAGTCTTCTCCCGATTTCCCAAAGAAAATACAACTCAATAGTTCGCCTGATCGATAGCTTTTGTAGTTTCAATGAAATGGATTATTATGTAGTTTATAACAATTATGATCGCGTAAAATATCTTGACATTTCTTATTTGGATGTCTCCCATCTTCATATTCAAGAGAACTCGAAAATTATAAAGAACCGTGTTATGATTGGTCACAATGGTTCGCCATTACTGAACCATTTCGAGGTTCTTACTCATTTAAACAATCTTTCGATTAAAGAAGAAATAATTATTCCATTTAGCTATGGAAAGAAAGCGTATATATCGAAATTAAAAAGTGAATTTCATAAGTTCAAAAATTTAAAAATCCAAACCTTAGAAAAACCACTTCCATTAAACGATTATTACAACTACATTTCTGATGTCGAGTTTTTCGTTCTGAACAGTTATTGTCAGCAAGGATTAGGTAACATAATTTATTTTTTATTTAATTTCAGTACCGTTTATTTATCAGAAAAATCAAGTAGTTTTCATTTTTTTAAAAATTTAGGATTTGAGATTAGATCAACGGAAGAGCTTTTGAATGGGAGAAAATTAATCAGGATTTCAGATGAGGAAAAGAAAAAAAATCACGAATTAATTCAAGAGCATTTTAATAAACAAAAAGTCATTCATCAATGGTCTGAAATCTTGAGTAAATAATTAATGCTTTAAATGACAATCAATCCAAATTCTTATTCTGAGAAGTACTTATTGTTATTTTTGTTAGAATCAAATAAAGAAAATGAATAAAAAGCAAGCAATCAAAATATTTCTTCAGAATCCTTTGGCTGTTTTAATAGAAGGAATAAAGGCAAGGGAACAACAGTATTTTAAAAGTAAAATAATGTCTGAATATCAAATGGATCAATTACCTTCAATTAGTATTCTTGACTTGTTTCCTAATTTGTATGAAGAAATAAATTATTACAGCTTTTTGAATGGAACTTCCTTAATTACAGATATGATTTTGTTAAAGGGGATGGCTAAGAGATACACGAACTGTAGTTATTTGGAGATCGGAAGCTGGAGAGGGGAGAGTATCGCAAATGTTGGTGATGTGACGGAAGATTGTACTTCATTGACATTGTCCGAAAAAGAAATGAGGGATTTGAATTTTGGTGAAGAATTCATTAAGGTACACGGAATCTTTTCCAAGCATATGACATCGATTAAAAAAGTAGAAACAAATTCCCATACATTTGATTTTAGTCTTTTGAATAAGAAATTTGATCTCATTTTCGTTGACGGAGACCATACATACAAAGGTGTTTGTAATGACACGAAAAAGGTTTTTCCGTTAAGAAAGGACTCGAATTCTGTTATTATATGGCATGACTATGGCTTCTCTACTGAAGATACGCGTTACACGACCTTGAAAGGTATATTGGATGGTATTCCAAAAGAAAAGCATAAGAATTTGTTTCATATATCGAATACAATGTGTGCCATCTACGCTGAAAATTTAGATTTAAAAGCTTTTTACACAAAATTTCCAAGCTTCCCAGATAAGAAATTTTCACTGACAATTAAAGGCGAAACCTTTACTTCGTAATCGGACAATTGGGATGATTTCACTGTCATTTATCGATTAGGGCTGCTCGAATATCATCCGTGATAATTCCATTCGGATTTTTATTGAAGGCTACGCGGTTTCCTTTAGGGGATCGAATATCGAAAAGGTAAACCTCTCTTCCAAGAGATCGTATCAACTCGATTTGATATTTTTCAATTGCCTTGTTACGAATTACGATTCCGCCTAATTTTGGATTTTCTATTAATAAATTATATCCCTCTGAAAAGTTATCTGTGCTATAATAAACTTGATAAATTTCGTCTAAGCTTTCTATCCAATTTTTATCTGATAAAATTAAAAATACATTAGAAGGATTGTTGCCAAATAGTGTTGAAAGACTTTCCTGAAATTGAATGGAATTAACTACATTGTTTGAACATGCATTTCTGTTTTTTATGTCTAAGAAGATTTTTTGATTTTCGTTGATCAGGGCCGCAATCTGACTTAATTTGACCAATTTTTCTTTCTTTATAGTCTTGTAGTATGCTTGTTCCATCTGCGAAGTCGACTTATCGTTTACACAACCATTAAGATTCGATATGTCGTCTAAAAATTCGTCGTGGTAGAGCCACAGCTCACCTTGATTATCCATTTGCACATCGACTTCAACTCCGTCAGAATTTGGAAGCGCCAAACATAATTCGACGGATTCTTTGGAATTATTGTGATAAAGGGAATTTTCCATTGAAAGCCCCGTTCCGGCATGACCAAAAACACGAATAGAATTGTAATTTTTTTTTGTGCAGGAAAAAAGGACGAGAAGTACGAATAACTTAAACGTGCATCGCATAACAAATGCCTATTTTGAAACAGTAATTATAAGCTTTGGAAACAATTTTTCCGTCGTTCGACCGAAATGATTCAAACATTATTCCATATCCACCTTGATGAAAAAACTTCCATTTCCGGCCAAGGCAAAATTGATAAGCTAACAGAATATCCCCGTATCTAAATGGTGTTTGTATCTTGTAAGTTGTTCCTGAAAGAATAATGCCAGGCCCAAAAACAATTCCATTCTTTCTATTAACTTCTTGTTGAATAATATTATAAAATGTAGTTAATTCAAGATGAGGTGAAAACGATTGCTGGAAGAATGTTTTTTCAACTCCAATTCCAACTTCGGCTCCAACTTCAAAATAGTTGACACGCGTTTTTACACCAAAATTCCAAAAGTAATCCATGCGCTGTTTGATGATACTTGAGTTTAGAATCAAATTGGTTTTTCTAGTCATCAAACTTTGAGAAAAGCAATAATTAAATCCCAAAATTAAAGCTATAACAAAAATTCTCATTAACTAAATTTCGGACATTTTTTACAAGCTTGACCTTTTTTCTTGTACTTCTTGCAGCATTTAGATTTCTTGCATTCAATTGTGTTTTGAGTCAACCAATTACATATGTCCTCAACGATGAATGGGATAGAATCTTTATTCATTATTTAGAATTATTCTAAACAAAAATAATACTTTTGTTTTACACTTAAACATTATGCAAAAAAAAAGCTGCCCGAAGACAGCTTTTAATAATTATTCAATTTTGAAATTAAACTAATCCTTGATCAATCATTGAATCAGCAACTTTAACAAAGCCAGCAACGTTAGCTCCTTTAACGTAGTCTATTGACCCGTCTTCATTTTTACCATATTTCACACATGCTTCGTGAATTGAAACCATAATTCCGTGAAGACGTTGATCTACTTCTTCTCTCGACCAAGACAATCTTAGAGAGTTTTGCGACATTTCAAGTCCCGACGTAGCAACACCACCTGCATTTGATGCTTTACCAGGAGAGAATAATACTCCCGCCTTTTGGAAAGCAGCGATGGCTTCAGGCGTCGAAGGCATATTAGCTCCTTCAGCTACACATTTAACACCATTAGAAACCAATACATTAGCTTCTTCTCCATTAAGTTCGTTTTGAGTTGCACAAGGAAGTGCGATGTCTACTTTCACTTCCCAAGGTTTTTTTCCAGCGACAAATTTGGCATTAGGATATTTTGAAGCATATTCCGAAATTCTACCTCGTTTTACATTTTTCAATTCCATGACATAAGCCAATTTGCTTGCATCAATTCCATCAGCATCTAAAATGTAGCCTTCTGAATCTGATAAAGTTACCACTTTTGCTCCCAATTCCGTAGCTTTTTCACAAGCATATTGCGCCACATTTCCAGAACCCGAAACTGCAACAATTTTTCCATTGAAAGAATCTCCTTTCGTTGCTAACATTTCTTTTGCAAAGTATACTGTTCCATAACCTGTCGCCTCTGGACGAATCAATGACCCTCCCCAGTTTCTTGCTTTTCCAGTTAATACTCCCGTAAATTCATTACGAAGTCTTTTGTATTGACCAAACATATATCCAATTTCTCTTCCTCCAACACCAATGTCTCCAGCAGGAACATCTGTGTCAGCCCCTATATGACGTGCTAATTCAGTCATGAACGATTGGCAGAATTTCATTACTTCGTTGTCAGACTTTCCTTTAGGATCAAAATCAGAACCACCTTTTCCTCCACCCATTGGTAAAGTCGTCAATGAATTTTTAAATATTTGCTCGAATCCTAAAAATTTCAGAATTGACAAATTAACGGAAGGGTGGAAACGAAGACCTCCTTTGTATGGGCCAATTGCTGAGTTAAACTCTACTCTATAACCACGATTTACTTGAATATTACCTTTGTCGTCCAACCAAGGAACTCGGAAAATAATTGTTCTTTCAGGCTCAATTATTCTATCAAGAATTTTAGCTACTTTGTATTTAGGATTTGCTTCAATGAAGGGGATTACGGTCTCCGCTACTTCCTGCACTGCCTGAATGAATTCAGGTTCATGACCATTCTTTTCTTTTACTCGAGACATGAAAGATTCTATCTCCGCGTGAAATTTATTCGACATGTTGATGTTTTTTTTAAGTTAACAGGGACAAAATTAATTAAGTTTTCTTTCCAACAACATTCTGAATTACAAATGTTGTTAGTGTCAAATGGACATTATATGGTTACGGAAATCAATATCGCTGCTCGAAAATTATTATATTTGAGGCAACTATTTATATATTCAAAACGTTTAAACTCAAACGAGCTTAAAAAAATGAAATCAATTAATTTAGCCTTAAGGTTAGTAGTATTTATAATTTTATTTCAAAATACGTTTTTTGCATCAACAAATGTTCCATTATGTTTGGGACAAGATGCAACCATTTGTGCTGGTCAAACAGTAACTATTACGAATTGTAATACAGGAGGTAATCCAGCTACATCTGCAGGAATTTATTTAAATGCACCCACCAGTGTTTCGCTTTCTGATGATGTTTGGTCTGCCGCAGTAAATTTAGGTTTCACATTTAATTTTTACGGGTCGAATTACACCCAGTGCGTAATTGGCTCGAATGGTTTAGTTTCATTTAATACAGCTCAAGCTAGCGGTTATTGTCCATGGTCATTAACCGGTGGTCCAGTGCCAAATACTATTATTACAGGAGCAAGAAACTCAGCCATGCTGACCTATCAAGATATCAATCCATCTTTAGGAGGTCAAATACAGTATCAAACAGTTGGAACTGCTCCGAACAGAAAATTCGTGGTGCTTTACAAGGACATTTACATGTTCAGCTGCACCTCGCAATGCAATTACATGGCCATCATTCTGTATGAAACTTCCAATATTGTTGAATATCATATTGGAAATAAACCCCAATGTCCTACATGGAATAGTGGTTTGGCAATTCAAGGTACGGAAAATAATGCCATGTCTGTAGCACATACTACACCTGGCAGGAACAATACAGTTTGGGGTGCTAATCAGGATGGAAGAAGATATACGCCTACTTCTCCAGCAAATACAAATGCATATACAGTTACTCAGATTCCATATTTAATGGTAAATAGTCCGGGAAGTAATTTCGTTTGGAACGCATGTAATTCGGCGGGAACTGTTTTAGCTACTTTTCCATACAATAATGGAGTATTAAACTTACCCTCAACAAATCCAAATTACGCAATTCCGGCAGGTACTTCAGGATATTTTCTTTCGGGGTCAGCATGTGGAACGAGTATTGGGTCAATTACAAACGATACGACTTGGATTACAGTTGCCAATCCTTCCTTATCTGCAACATCAACTCCAGATATTTGTACTCAAGGGTTAGGTTCTGTTACTGCGGTTCCAGGTGCAAACTCGCCTGCTCCTTATACGTTCAGTTGGCCAGCACTTGCATCATCCTCTCAAACTGTTACTAATGTTACAGCCGGAACATACACAGTTTTTATGACTGATGGTAATGGTTGTACTGCCAATGCATCTGTGACTGTTGGTGATACCCCAGCTCAGTTTAGTACCTCAACAACCTTGGTTTCTTGTCCTGGAGGATCAGATGGTACGGCAACTGCAACAATGACGCCTTCTTTGGGTACAGTTACTTATTTATGGAGTGATGGACAAACAACTCAAACGGCAACAAATCTTGCCGCAGGTACTTATACATGCACTGTTACTTCAAGTATCGGTTGTTCAGGGACTGTCACCGCTACTATTGCTGAAATTCCAGCCATGGTAATTACTATTGCTAATCAAACTGATGTGACATGCAATTCAGGCTCGGATGGAACGGCTGCGTTGAATGTTATTCAAGGAACATCACCATATTCATTTGATTGGGACATTTCAAATTCCACGGCTTCATCGGCTACAGATTTGAATGCCAATGTTCATACGGTCACTGTAACTGATGCCAATAATTGTGCAGAAGATTTTACCATCACTTTGTCCAAT
>JBMLTP010000237.1:0-8392 GCA_049239885.1 Crocinitomicaceae bacterium | reverse complement strand
CAAAAGCCAAACTAATAGCTGATCCTTCGTCAGATGACTATAATTATTACCTTGATGATAACTTTGACACCGATCAGTTGGACATCCTCAGGAGATACAAAAAATTCAATGGTATGGAAGGGAATTCTCCAACCACTGAAATGTCTGACACGGCAAATGCATCGGGTTATCCCACACAAGCAAGCATTCAACCCGACAATGAGGATATTAATCAGGATAATAACTTATCAGAAAGTGAAAGTTATTTTCAGTATCGGGTAAGTATGAGACCGAATGACTTGGCACAGGTAGGGCAAAACTACATTACCAACAAGCAAATTTATCAAAATGGAAACAAGACTGAAACGTGGTATCAATTCAAAGTTCCATTAAGAGATTTTGAAAAGAAAATTAATGGAATTCAAGATTTTCGATCAATACGTTTTATGCGTATGTTCCTCAAAAATTTTGATGAAGAAGTTGTTCTTCGTTTTGCCAGACTTGAGCTGATTCGTGGCGAATGGAGGGTTTACAGACAAGATTTGTCTCAACCAGGATTAAGTGTGCAAACAGATCCAAACCTTACTACTTTCAATATCGGAGCAGTAAATGTAGAGGAGAACGCACAACGCGCACCAATCAATTATGTTATTCCTCCTGGAATAGATCGAGAAATTGATCCCTCTCAAGTATACCAGCGCCAAATGAATGAACAGTCGTTGATGTTGGAAGTTTGTAACTTGCAAGATGGTGATGCGCGAGCTGCTTTTAAAAATGTAACATTTGACGTTCGGACATACAAAAAACTAAAAATGTTTGTCCACGCTGAATCAATTCAACAAAATCAGTTAAAGGATAATGAATTGAGTTTATTCGTTCGATTGGGAACAGATTATGTAGAAAACTATTATGAATATGAACTCCCACTAAAATTGACAAATTGGGGACAAACTTCACAAGACGATATTTGGCCGGCGGACAACAATATTGAAATAGTTTTTGACGATTTACTGGATCTTAAAAAAGAACGTAACACGAAAATCGAAAATGGAGCCGCAGGAGTATCCTATTTAGTTGAATATTTGAAGCAAGACAATTCCACCAAACGAATTAAGGTTAAAGGTAGCCCGAACCTACAGGGAATAAAAACCATTATGGTTGGAATACGAAATCCATCCAAAACAGACCCCAATAATCCTTGGAAGCCAGACAATGGAGATCCTGAATGTGCAATCGTATGGATAAATGAAATGCGCTTGACGGATTTTGTAAGTGAAGGTGGATCTGCGGCTATCGGTCAAATGCAACTTCAAGTTGCAGACTTTGCAAATGTAAATGCTTCCGGAAACTACTCTGGAATAAATTGGGGAAGTGTTGAAAGCCGTGTTCAAGAGCGTCAACGAAATGAACGAATTGGCGTTGATTTAAACTCAACAGTTCAGTTAGGACAATTTTTTGGTAAACAAGCACGTATTTCATTACCTTTCTTCTATGGTTATTCATTGGGAATCGTAAATCCAGAATACGATCCATTTAATCCAGACATCAAATTAGCAGACTACGACTTAGCAACACGACGAGAAAAATCAAAAGCAGGTCAGGAATTCAACGAAAGACGATCTTTTAACTTCACAAATGTTCGTAAAGAAGCGAAAGCTGGAGCAAAACCGCATTTTTGGAATATTTCAAATTGGTCGGCGACATATGCATTTTCTGAAAACCTTAAAAGGGATTTTAACATCAATTACGACCGCACAAAAACGTGGACTGGTGCGCTAAATTATAACTTCACCTTTCCAGGAAAAGCGATTGAACCGTTTAAAAAATGGAAACCAGTTCAGAAATCAAAATGGTTACAACTTGTCAAAGATTTCAATCTATTTCTTTTACCAAAAAATATTTCTTTCACAAATGACTATTCGCGTCTTTACAACGAAAGACAAGTTAGAAATAACATCGTACCTGACTACAAATTCGCGGCCGTTTATATGAAACGATTTGATTGGAACCGGAACTATCAAGTGGGTTATGATTTAACAAAAAACATTAAAGCGACATTCTCCGCGACCAACAAATCGATTTTTGAAGAAGGAAACCACGGCGTTGATCGCGTTGCAAATCCAGAAGGTTATCGTGAATTTTTGGATACCATACGCAACCAAATGCAAACTTTCGGGCGCACAATGGATTATTCCCACAATTATAATCTAGGAGTTACCCTTCCGTTGGATAAATTTCCATTAACAAATTGGTTGAGTGTAAACGCCAAATATGGAGGAACATTTAACTGGCAGCGCGCGCCTCTTGGACAAAGTCAATTTGGAAATACTATTCAAAACAATCGTTCAATCAACTTGACTGCCCAAGCGAATATGTTGACCATTTACAACAAAATTCCTTTTTTCAAAAAAACCTTAGGTGATGGTAAAATAAATCGTGCACAACCTAAAATAGGTAAATCAGACGGAGAAAATGATGGAGCAAAAAAACCACTAAACGAAAAACCTGAAAAACCTGAAGAGGAGTTTAAACCTAAGAAACCAATTGACGAAATGACCCCAAAAGAGTTACGTCAATATGAACGTGAGAAAAAACGTTGGGAAAGAAAACAAGAGCGTGAAAAACGCAAAAAAGCGCGTGAAAAAGAAAAAATGAACCCTGCTCTTGGATTCGTTTCTCGCCTACTTATGACAGTTCGAAATATTTCGGGAACATACACGCTAAATGACGGAACACTACTTCCAGGTTATTCTCAAGAATCTAGTATTTTAGGAATGAATGGTTCTAGCTTTGGACTTACAAATTTCGTTTTCGGAAAACAAGGTTATGATTTGCTAGGAAGATCAAATGGTTATAATGTTTCAACATTCGCTCGAGATAATAATTGGTTGGTTCAGAATGAAAATATGAACAAACAATTTACTACGACTCATTCGGCCAATTTACAAATGAAAGCAACTTTAGAACCATTTAAAGATTTTAATATCAACCTGAATTTAAACAGAAATTATAGCCGAAATTCTGGGGAATTTTACAGATGGAACCCTACATCAAGCGCTTTTGAAAGTCAAAGTAAATTTGAAACATCCACTTTAACTTATTCTACGGTAACTTTCGGAACAGCATTCACAAAAGAAGGCCGAGCTTATCAATCCGATATTTTCCAACGCTTGCTGGATAATCGAAATGCTGTTTCACAACTAATTGGGGCTGCAAATTCAAATTCAAATTTACTTCCAAATCAATTCTATGATGGGTATTCTGGCTCACAACAAGAAGTTGTTATTGGTGCTTTCTTGACTGCTTACACAAATTCCGCGGTAAACTCCAGAAATATCAATCCGCTAAACAATATTCCATTGCCAAACTGGACCATTAACTACAACGGTTTGACGAAGTATGAATTCACTAAAAAATTCTTGAAATCTTTCACACTAAAGCATTCTTATTCTTCAACTGTAACAGTTGGTGGAATGCAAACAAACTTAAACGCAACTGTTGACGCCAACGGCAATGCCACAGCGCTCGACTTGAACAACAACTACATTGCTCCAATGCAGGTTCAAAATATTGCGATTTCCGAAAGATTCTCACCTCTAATCGGAGTAAATGCGACTTGGACTTTATTCGGAAAAACGTTGATGACTAATTTCGAATATAAAAAGGATCGAAATGCTACACTCTCATTGGCCAACAACCAAATTTCAGAAAATCTTGGAAAGGAAATTGTAATTGGAACTACGTTTACTTATCCAAAATTAAAACTGCCAGTTCGTTCCATTAAACCAAGTGATTTGATTGTGAATCTAAACTTTGGATTTAAAGATAATTTAACGGTTATTCGTAAGGTTGTTGAAAATACAAATCAGGCAACTGCAGGACAAAAAACGGTCAATATTAAAATCGACGCCAACTACAAACTGACCGAGTTCTTAACTGCGATTTTCAATTACGAACAAGGTATTATCAATCCGAAGGTGCAAACGAGTGTTCCAACAGGAAATTTGAAAATAAACCTTGCTATTCGTTTTGATTTGAACGGACTTCGATGATTCTAATAAGAAAAGCCATTCCAGGTGATGAGCAAGCAATTTTTGGTTTAATTAATGAATTGGCCTTGTATGAAAAAGCACCTGAACAAGTTACAAATTCAGCTGAACAGCTTAGTATAGATTTGTTCCAGGATAAAATTTGTGAGGCAATCGTTGCATCTAAAAATGATCAAATTATTGGCTTTGCTTTATATTATATTTCCTATTCAACTTGGAAAGGTAGATGCCTCTACTTGGAAGATTTTTACGTTCAAGAAGTTCACCGTAAATATGGAGCGGGCGGAATGTTATTCGATAAGGTCGTCGAAATTGCTAAAGAACTTGGTGTAAAACGAATGGATTGGCAAGTGTTGGAATGGAATCAGTTGGCATTAGATTTTTATAAAAAACGCAACGCAACCTTGGATTCTGAATGGGTGAATGGTCGTTTATTTTTTTAGCAAGTTTTCACATTAAAAAGCATCTAACTTTCCATTGAATGAGCTTTTAAATATCGATACATTAAGGTCAGGTAATCAAAAAGAATTTGAAAAACTCGTTGTTCAATTTGAGAAACAGGTCTTTAATTTGGCTGCTTATTTATTGAATAACAAATCAGATGCTGAAGACGCCACGCAAGAAGTCTTTGTCTTGATTTATCAATCGTTAAAAAATTTTAAAGGGGATTCAAAAATTTCTACTTGGATTTATCGCATTACCATAAATAAATGCAAAGAAATCATTCGACATAAAAGCCGTAAAAAAAGGTTTGGGATCTTAATTGACCTGTTTGAACAAAGCAATTCGTCATTAAAATCCAAAGAATTAACTCCAGAAGAAATACTTTTTGAAGATGAACGAACCAACAAACTTTTATCCGCAATTGAATCGCTTCCAAATACTCAACGAATCGCATACACGCTTCACAATATGGAAGACTTTAGCTATAAAGAAATTGCTGAATTAATGCAGGTATCCGTTTCCTCAGTAGAATCTCTAATTTTTAGAGCTAAGAAAAATTTAAAATCGAAACTCGAAGTTTATTTTAAAAATAACTGATTTATGAGCAAGAAAATTAAAAATCAATCATCAAATAGTCAAATGAATTCAGTTCAAAATATGGAAGATTTGTTGAACTATAAATTTAACCAACGAATTGAAGTTTCAAAAGAACTTCACTTTAAAATTCTTGAATCAACAACCATAAAAAACGAAACAAGAAATACATATTGGTATGTTGCTGCTGGATTAGCGATTTTGATTACCCTCAATATTTTTTCCATCCAAACATACCACAAGCAAGTAAAAAATGAACAATTAAAAGAATACTATACGAACAATTGGAATAACTCATCTATTTATTGATTATGAAGAATAAGTTAACTAAATACCTCATAATTGCACTTGTGGCATTAAATGTTGTTTGCGTTTATTTTTTAATGCGCCCCCACCGAGCACCTCATCATCCTCCAAAAATAACCGATATCATTCATTTTGACAAAGACACTAAATTAAAAATTGACAAAATGGAAAAAGCGCATTTCAATCAGATGAAGAAACACTTTAAAACAATGAAAGTGATACGTGAACGGATTTATTTGAGTAAAAACAATTCGGATAAAATAGACTTTGACTCCGTTTTCACTGAATTAGCTGCAAATCAGAAGGAAATTGAAAAATTGCGTTTTAAGTATTTTTCTGACATTAAAGGACTGTGCAATGAAAAACAAGTAAAAGAGCTTGATTTATTCGTAAAAAGGATGCTTGATCATGAATCCATGCGAAGACCAAAGAGAAAATGAGGATTTTAATTTTTCTTCTTTTCTTCTTGAATTTTAACATTAATGCTCAATTGAACTTTCAATTTACTTGGGAAAATCAGACCCTAGAAAACAATAAAAGATATTATTTCAATGAAAATGATTGGATTGAATTTAGTGAACTAAAAATTTACCTTTCCAACTATTCCTTAAGTAAAAAAAATCGTGGGGTTATTTTGAAATCAGTAGACTTAATCGACAATGAAAATTCGGAATCGAAAGTCATTCTTGATTCCATAAACATCAATATTTTTGAAACCTTAACTTTTCATTTTGGACTTGATAGCTTAATCAATACATCAGGAATTCTCGATGGTGATTTGGATCCGATGAATGGCATGTATTGGGCCTGGAGCAGTGGTTATATTCACTTAAAAATGGTCGGGAAATCATCACTTGTTCAAACGGCAAAAAATGAATTTGAATTTCACCTTGGAGGCTATCGAAAACCGAATGAAACTTATTTTGATATCACCCTTCCAATTAAGGGAAATAACTTGAAATTGAATCTTAAAACGTTGTTTTTGAATCATATTGATTTTAATAAGACGGCTCAGATCATGATTCCCTGCGAGGCGGCAAAAATGATTACTTCCGCAGCAGCCAATTTATTTTCAATCGAATGAAAAGAGCAGTTCTTGTTTTATTGATTTGTAGTTCATTCGTTTCAATCAGTTTTTTTTTGGAACTGACAGAACATCCGTTTTATGTTCCACAAGGTTGGCCTAAACCTGTATATAATTTCGATAATAATCCCTTGTCAAAAAACAAATTTGAATTGGGCAGAACACTTTTTTATGACCCCGATTTGTCTCGAGACAGCACAATTTCCTGTGCGAGTTGTCACCTTCAATATTCAGGTTTTACACACATCGACCATGCTTTGAGTCATGGCATCGATGGAAAAATTGGAACTAGAAATTCTCCCGTGTTGATAAATTTGGCGTGGAATAAATTCTTTCATTGGGATGGAGGCGCCGGAGATTTGAACCAACAAGCAATTAATCCGTTGACTCATCCGAGTGAAATGGACAACAACTTGAAAGAAATTTTAAGACGACTTAATATCTCTAAATTCTATCGCAGAAGATTTTTCATTGCTTTTAACGACTCAGTTATCACATCGGAAAAACTTTTGAAAGCCTTGGCTAATTTCACTGTTTCCTTAGTCTCGGCTAACTCAAAATACGACTCTTACAAACGAGGTGAAATTGAATTCAACGAGCAGGAAAAAAACGGATATCGCCTGTTTCAAAAAAATTGTGCTTCTTGCCATGCCGAACCACTTTTTAAAATCGATGCATTTAAAAATAATGGACTTGCTTTAGATCCGGAATTAAAAGATGAAGGTAGAAAGATAATAACAGGAAACACGAAGGATTTTACTTTATTCAAAGTACCGACACTTCGCAACATTGAATTCAGTTTTCCATACATGCACGATGGACGCTTTAAAAAATTACGTGAGGTAATAGATCACTATAACAGCTTGCCCAAACGAAAAAAATCGTTCAGTAAAGAACTGAAAAAAATCAATAAACCATTTACAGATATTGAATCAAAAGACCTGATAGCATTTCTCAAAACTTTATCAGACAAGGAGTTTTTATACAATCCTATTTTCAGGTTTCAAAAAAATGAACGGCAAGCGCAAGAAAAATGAAATAATAATCTCTAATCTATGAAAATCAATTCTATGAAAAAGTTAATTATCACTTCCTTGTTGTCTGTTACACTTGGTAATTCATTCGCACAATTAAATCCAGCAATTACTTCTTGGCTGCAGAATACAAGCGGAATAATGGGTAGTCACTATGTTTCTGGAAACTCAACTGTAATAGCTGACAATGTCGAAGCAAACATTCAAACTGTTCAATATTCAAACAGTTGGGTTTATGTGTCTACAAATGGTATTCCTGCATACCCTACGGGGCCTTTTTTAGATGGTAATCCAACGTTGGCGACTGATCAAAATGCAATCTTTAAAATCCCATTGTATCCAACACAAAATACGGGAAATTTAACTGCTACAACCGGCGGAAATATTGGAATTTTCATAAATGGCGTTGCTCTTTTCGATTATCGAGATGGTGTTGCATGGAATACAAGTACAAATTCGTTATGCGGCGGCCTTCCTGGAATGTCTCCTTGCCCTGGAGGTCCTGGCACTTCCCAATCATGGAATCGAGATGCTGTATTGGCAGAAAAAGGAGGATTTGATTGTTCCAAAGGTCATCCTGCAAATGGAAATTATCACCACCACCAAAATCCAAGTGCTTTCAAACTTGATTTGACTGTTATTTCTAATGTTTGTAATCTATATGATGCTGATGGATTATATGCAATCGATTCAACCGTTCACTCCCCATTAATCGGGTTTGCTTATGATGGCTTTCCAATTTATGGTGCCTATGGCTATAAAAATGCCGATGGAACTGGAGGAATTACCCGAATAAAATCTGGTTTTCAATTAAGAAATATTACGAATCGTTTGGTATGGGCCGATGGGACTGATGTTGCGGATGGACCAGTCGTAAGTTCCACATATCCCTTGGGCTATTT
>JBMLTP010000236.1:0-7119 GCA_049239885.1 Crocinitomicaceae bacterium | reverse complement strand
CATTGCTTCCGATGGATCAAAATACCTAGATTGTAATTCATCCTGGTGGGTAAATGTGCACGGACACGGAAATGAACACATTGCCGATGCATTACAAGACCAATTTCATCAAATCGATCACGTCATTTTTGCGGGTGTAACGCATCCAAAAGCGATTGAACTTGCTAAACGCATTTGTGAAAAACTGAACAATGACCTGACTAAAGTTTTCTATTCCGACAATGGCTCAACGGCAGTGGAAGTCGCGCTTAAAATGGCCATTCAATATTGGCATAATCAAAAAGTAAATCGAACCCGAATTTTAGCTTTAGAAGGCGCATATCATGGAGATACTTTTGGCGCAATGTCTGTAGGTGAAAGAGATTGCTTCAATGTTCCATTCGAACCTTATTTTTTTGAGGTAACATATTTGCCATTTCCCGATTCAGATTCTGAAAAAGAAATTCTAAGAAACGCAGAGAACCTTTTAAAATCTGGCGAATTCGGATGTTTGATTATAGAGCCACTTATTCAAGGCTCAGCAGGAATGAGAATCTATTCGATTTCGTTTTTGGAAAAATTAACAACCCTTGCAAAGAAATATGGAACGTTGGTCATTTACGATGAAATAATGACAGCCTTTGGGAGAACTGGAAAGTTATTTGCTTTTGAGCACACCCGCGTTCAACCCGATATAATTTGTTTATCAAAAGGCTTAACTGGTGGAGTTCTTCCTTTGGGTCTCACAGTTACAACTCAATCTATTTTTGATGCGTTTTTATCTGAGGAAAGAGTTAAAGCCTTTCTTCACGGACATTCGTTTACAGGAAATCCATTGGCCTGTGCAGCCGCTTGTGCCAGTTTAGATTTATTTGAAAAAGAAGAAACTTGGGCTCAAATAGATGAAATTGGTAAACGAAATAAAACGTTTATCGAAACTATAAGACTCAATTCACAAGTAAAAGATGTTCGGTGTTTCGGAACTATTTTAGCAATTGAATTGAAGGATTCTGAAAGTGGATATTTCTCGCAAAAGAAAGAAATTGCTTATCACTATTTTTTAGAAAACGGGCTGCTTCTAAGGCCTTTGGGGAATGTGATTTTCATCAATCCACCCTATTGTTTAACGGAAAAAGAACAGCACTATATCTTTGATGTCATCACCCGATTTTTAAATGAATTAGATGGGAATTAACGAACTTTATAAAGTCTTTACGGACATCGATTTTCAAGCAAATCGCTTGATGAAATCAAAACCAATTTCAATGGATTTTTTAATTCAATTTGATAAGTTGGTTGAAGATGTTCGACCTGAAATTATAAAAATGGATTTATCGGAAGACATCAATGCATCTTTTCAAGATCTTGGAAGAATAAATGTGAATTTGGATCCTAATCTAAGTTTTGGACAAAAAACGATGAATATTTTGCTTCTTGGATTCTATAAAAAACGAGTGAAATCAAAAAAAAGAGAATTGTATTTTAGAGAGGAAATCCTGCGTCGAAAACTTTCATTTCAGCACATTGATACGCATCTTAAAGAACATTAATGGAATCTAAACTAAATACAAATTATTGGTCAAAACGATATCAAAAAAACGAAACCAGTTGGGATATCGGCGCTCCGTCAACACCTTTGAAAGAATACATTGACCAACTTGAAAATAAAAACATCAAAATCCTAATTCCTGGTTGCGGAAATGCTTACGAAGCTCAATATCTTTTCGAAAATGGATTTAAGAATGTTTTTGTAATCGACCTCTCTCCTATTCCACTTCAAAATCTTAAAAAACGTGTTCCTAATTTTCCAGATAACCAATTATTGGAAGGCGACTTTTTTGAGTTAACAAATCAGTTCGATTTAATTCTTGAACAAACCATGTTCTGTGCAATTGAGCCTCGTTTACGGACTGCCTATGCGCGAAAATCTTCCGAACTTATCGTTGAAACAGGGAAATTAGTCGGCGTATTATTTAATCGTGAATTTGAAGGTGGCCCTCCATTCGGCGGAACAAAAGAAGAATATTTGGATTATTTTTCAACTCATTTCCAAAATGTTTACCTTGAACCTTGTTACAATTCAATTAAACCAAGACAAAATTCGGAGTTGTTCATGATATGTGAAAAATGAATTAACTTCGTTAAAAAAGATACGTTTGGCAAAGAATAAATCGGTAGGTAATTACGCAAAGCAAAAATCAATACCTGAAAAGAATTACGTTTCAGAACCTTTTTTCACATCAAAAAAAATGTTCTGGATTTGCCTATTAATTTCTTTCTTTTTCTATGGAAATTCGATAAAAAATGGATATTCTTTAGACGATGAATATGTAACAACAACTACAAAACAAAAAAACGAACTTACCGAAAAAGGTATTTTTGGAATCGGGAAAATCTTCACTTCACATTCATTCATTGACGGGAAGCAGAACTATGAGTATCGACCTGTTTCCATATATACATTTGCAATCGAATGGTCGCTTTTCAAAAACATTGAAAATCGCGTACATGTTTCACACGCAATTAATGTAATTCTTTACTTCATAGTTGGCATTTTGCTTTTTCAAATGCTGCAAATACTATTTCAAGGAAAAACATCTACCCTGTCGGCTGTAATCACGATACTTTTTATGATTCACCCCATTCATTCAGAGGTTGTTAACAGCATTAAAAATCGAGATGAATTGTTGAGTTTAATTTTTGCTTTACTTGCGGCAATTCAAACTTTCAAATGGGTTGATTCTAAACAAGTTTGGCGTATATTCTTAGCTTGTCTATTCATTATGCTGTCATTACTAAGTAAAAAATCAAACTTGCCATTTATCGTCAGCATACCACTAATGATGTATTTCTTTAGAGATCTCAAACTGAAAACCATAGGCATTTCTTTTTTGATTCTGTTTTCGGTAAAAATTGGATTTAATCTATTTAAAAACCACCTAATGAACCTCGATGAAAGTACAAATCGAACGTTCGGTTACTTTGAAAATCCGCTATTTTATCTTGATTTTATTGATCGAATCCCGATGTTTTTCTATACGAATTTGTTGTATATCGAAAAACTTATTTTCCCTTATCCGTTGGCCTATTATTATGGTTTTGATGCAATCCCATTGGTCGGATATAGCGATTGGCGATTTTACTTGGGATTAATTGTTGTCATCGCCTGCATCTACTTTGCAATTAAAGGATTTTTGAACAAATCACTTCTATCATTTGGAATTCTGTTTTTCTTTCTAGCGATTGGAGGAGTCGCCAATTTAATATCACCAATGGTTGGAATATTTGCTGAAAGATTTGCTTTTTCTGCTTCAATCGGATTTTGTGTCGTACTAGCCTTTGTATTTTCAAAATGGAAAAATGAAGGATTTCAGAAAAACCAATTTACTTTTAATATTGCTTGGCCATTATTTCTTGTTTTCTTTCCAAGTTTGTTTTACACGATAAATCGTAACTCAGATTGGGTCTCAAAAAAATCGCTGTATATCGCTGATATAAATCACATTTCGAAATCGGCTAAGGCAAATTCTCTTTTGGGTTCTGAATACCAAGTTGAAGCTATGGCTTTGCAGAAAGAAGGTGGTTTAAGTTACTTCGAACTCATTCAAAAGGTAGATTCCGCTATTTATTTCTACGATCAATCATTAAAAGTATATGGAGATTATGAATCAAATCTCAACAACAAAGGGGTTCTAGTGTACACCTTTCGTTACGACTATTTAGATGCATTTAATCAATTTAAAAAATCAGTTGACGTCAATAAAAAATATAAAGAAGGTTTTTTAAATTGTGGGAACTCCATGGCTAAAATGGCCGAAGGAATAAATGACTTTTTAAATATTGCTCCTATTTCAAATCGCACGTATCCAATATCAAAAAATGAAATTAATTCATTTGAAAAGACGTATCTGAAAGAAAAAGCTTACCAAGCTACTGCCATTCTAAAACAAATCGAATTCAATATCCGCGATTTTTATTTTAAAGGAAATAGAAATGATTTAAATATTCGAATTATTCAGAATTGTCAGAATTTACAATCGCTTAATGGGTTGCTTCAAGAAAAAAATCTTGCGAACCAAGTTTCTATGATGTTGGCTAATAATACTATTCCAGTAGAAACCTCAATAAAAAATATTTTTATTTATTTCGGTGAATTGAAAAAATTGATTCTCAACGATATTTGCCTCAAGTCGAAAGTGGATGTTTCAAAATGTCAAGCCATTCTGAAAGAATTAAAGAAGAATTATATTGGAAAGGCTAAATTATACTACACGAAAACAAAAGAAGTTTCATCGTCTGAAAAGGAATTGTATCCTGTTGTAATTCAATTTGCCAAAATCACACAGGATTATAATTGGTTAGCAGAAATTCAATTGGAATATATTAAAGAATATCCAAATCAATACCTTGGCCCAAATTATTCGGAGTTAATTAATGCTTATGTTATGTCTGGCAATTCCTCTTTGGCAGCAAAATATTGCGAAAAATCGATAGAAGTTGAAGATAATTACATTCAAAAAAATAAAAACAAATTCCTTGGCGAATCATACGTCCGAATGGCTAATGCATACCTCACTTTAAAAGAAAATCAAAAAGCGATAATATCTTTCAAAAAAGGAGCAGCTGAATTTAAACGAGAGCGAGAATTTTTGAATAAAAAAGTTAATCGGACAGATTTAGAGAATCAGCGAATCGAAATGCTCAATCGTGAATTACAAAACCTGAAGCAATTTAAAGGAAGATTATTGAATAAATAGATTTGTAAAAATGGTGAGTTCATTCTTAATTAAATTAGCATGACCAAAGTGAATTACATTATTGGAATAGGTCGTTCAGGCACTTCGCTTCTTATGTCTTTGCTTGGTTCTCACCCTAATATTCATACACCTCCTGAAAACTATTTTAGTGTGTTTTTTTCAAAAGCATTTTCAACTAAGAACACTTTTTCACCAAAAGAAATTGATTTAATAAACAGATTTAATCTCGCATTTGGTCAACTTCAACCATACGTGGGATTTGAATATCAACTTCCAGAAAACTTTTTGAAAGAAGGATTTCAAGGCACTTATCTTGCGTTGTGCAAAATTATTTATTCATCATTCAAACACATTCCATTTCCAGAGAAAAATCCATCGATAATTATTGATAAAAACCCATCGAATACACTTTTTTTAAATTGGCTGAATCGAATAAATCAAGAAGCAAAATATATCTTAATGGTTCGAGATTATCGTGGGAATTTATTATCACGAAAAGAAAGTATACATTTACTTTCTCCAAATATTGCTTTCAATGCCATTCGATGGAATTATTTTAATCGTAAGGCACTAAAATGGAAACGTAGATATCCGAACCAAGTCTGCATTTTACGTTATGAAGATTTAGTTGAAACTCCTGATGAGTGTTTAAATAAAATTTTTTCGTTTCTCGAAGTTGAACCAATTTTCTCAGAAGAGTTACGACTGAAAGAACGATTAGGGTATGAAAAATATAAAGACGATCCGGATATTGAAAAATCAAAACGAGCAAGAAAAAAATACGAGGATTTATCAAAACCGATTTTCAAGCATCGCGTAGATAAATGGAAAGAAAACTTGAGCTCATCAGAAATATCAATTGCCGATGTATTTTGTGACGGTATCGGAAACGAATTCAATTATCTTGCTGAAGAAAAAAAAGGCTGGTTAAAAAGAATAATCATTCGTATGCGATTTGGGGTTCTTACTTTAAAAATAAGAATGGTGTTTTTTAAAGATTACTTGTTTCATTATTTGCCAATTGAATTCAAAGTTCGTCGTTTCGAAAACTACGTCAACTTTATAAACAAAAAACGTGTTTCAAAATAATGAAATGGACATGTGAATATTTGGATGAATTACCGATACATTTTATTTTATGTACGGAAAGAACCGGAAGTTCCCTGCTCAGTTTAATGCTCAATTTACATCCCAAAATTCTTTCACCGAGTGAAGAACCATTTGCCATCTATTTTTGGAGAAAATACCGCATCAAAACTTCTTGGAATGAACAAGATATACTTGATTATGTCAATTCATTTTATCTAATCGCTGAAAAAAATACAGATCTCTATTTTAGTAAAAGAAGCGTTTTTCTTGAAAATTTACTTGAACACAAAGAGATTTTGAATTTCAATCGGATTGTTAAATTAACTTATCTTCATTTCATTGATATTAAAGATAAGAGTGACATATCATGTATCGTTGATAAGCAAATTAAATATTTTTTTCACCTTGATTTAGTTCAACAGATTTTCCCTTCTGCAAAATATATAATTCTAACACGCGATGTTAGGGATAACGTTGTTTCTAAATCGAATCGAAAATTGAATTGGAATCAGCATCCTTTATTTCTTTCGGCTCTTTGGAATGATACATATAACAACATTGAACAACTAGAATCAAATAAACGATTAACAATCACCTATGAATCCCTCATTTCAAATTCTGAAGTGGTTTTGAAAGATATTTGTGATTGGTTAGGAATTGAATATCACCCAAAAATGATTGAAACTGAAGGTGTATTTGACTCACTTTTAGAACAAAAGAAAAATGACCTAAGTTCCGATTTTTTAAATCGATTGAAGCATTTTCATAGTGGTCTTTCACAAAAGCCAAATTCCAATAAAATTGGACAGTACAAAAAAGCCTTGAACCCCGAAATCATCGCCGAAATAGAATCCATTTGTGGTATAAACTTAAAAAAATTTGGTTATGAAACCAAAACAGATACCGTCCGAAGAACCCTATTTAAAATGATGTATTTCAATCTCCTAGCAAAATGCTATAGAAGATACCTATTAACAGCTTATTTAAATATTCCGTTATGGTTAAAGCTGAAAATCAAAATTTTTAGGAGTAAGAAATCTGTGGTTTAATAAACTTTGAAAAAATTGACAATTTTCATTTTCACATAAGCTAACGGACATAAAGGAATTGATATCAGTTTTATGGCCCATTGTGGTAGTTTGTAAATGAACTTTAATCGTTGAGCTCGTTTTTGTAAAAACAAGGATGTTAAAACAACAGCTACTACTTTCTTTCTCTTCGAACTAAATTCAGGTCGCAAAACATCTAGGACAAGTATTATTCGTTTTCTATCCGTCAAATTAAACGCTTCGTG
>JBMLTP010000235.1:0-8494 GCA_049239885.1 Crocinitomicaceae bacterium | reverse complement strand
CTTATTAATTTCAATTTCTTCAATTTCATTTCCATTTAAATGAAGATTAGTGAGTTTCTTTTCAAAATGAATTTCACCACCACATGCAATGATTTTCTCTCGAATAGCTGTAATTATTTGTGGAAGTTTATTCGTTCCGACGTGCGGATGGGCATCAATAAGAATGTCACTTTTTGCACCAAAATAAACAAGTAGCTTTAATACTTTATCGACATCTCCACGTTTCTTGGATCGCGTGTAGAGTTTACCATCTGAATAGGTTCCAGCACCTCCTTCACCAAAACAATAATTGGACTCGGGATTAAGAATTCCTTCCTTATTTAATATTGCCAAATCACGGCGACGACTACGAACATCTTTTCCACGTTCAAAAATAATTGGTTTTAAACCTAATTCCAAAGCCCTTAATGCAGCAAAAAGTCCTGCAGGTCCTGCGCCAATGATGTGAACGGGTTCTGAATTTTTAACCGATTTAAATTCAAATTCAAGTTTGTGTTCAGAAAGTTCACTATTTATTTCAACTTCAAAGACGCAATTTATTTTGATCAATTTCTTCCGAGCGTCAACGCTCCGCTTTTTCCACCGAAAATCAATTTGGGTATCTTCGGAAATTTGTAATTCTTTTAAAATTAGAATCCTTAAATAACCTTCGTTTTGGGCTTCTTCCGGGGAACATTGAAAACTAACCTTTTGCATTAACCTTCAAAAATGATTGAAAACCACCAGCCTTTGTTGTAAAGCTGATTTATAGGGTTAGAAACAGGTGTCCAATCTTGAATGAAACTACTTCTAAAACCTTGAGAGTATTTAAGTTCCAATCCAAATTTGAAATAAGGTGCGAAAAATTCAACACCTCCTCCTATTTGACCTTGAAAATCGTTTTTTTTGATTTTAATAAACGGATCGATGTAGCTCTGAGAAGCTTTTTCTTGCGATTGCAGATCTATGGAATATTGACCACCAATCAAGGCATAAGCTGTAAAATTATTATAACGTTTTGTTCGAAATTGTAACATCAAAGGAAAATCTAAACTCGTGGAATTTATACGTTCTTCTCCTACACCATTTCTAAAATTAATAGTGTCTAAACTTTTATAATTTAATACGCGCTCTTGAAATGACAGGGTAGGGATTAAACGCAATCGTAGCATCGGTGTTCCTAATTTCATTGTTGCAAGGATTCCCAATTGACCTCCTGGTTGACTAACATTGCTGAGAGAAACCAAACCATAGGACTGATAGGCATCATTTTTCTGGTAAACCGAAAAATCTGAGGAATTTACACCGAGCATAAATCCGAAATGAAACAAACGCTTATCAAAATTCTTATACCGTTCCTGTCTATATTTCTGACCAAAACTGGCAAAAATCAGAAGGAATTGAACGATTAAAAATTTTGTTTTCATCTTAATTACTAACGCTAAAACACAATCAATGTTGCAACCTTATTTCGTTCCCGTATAGATGGTTGCAATCCCACCTGAAACAAGTTTTGATTTTACATGCTGATAATTGAGTTTTTTCAAAACTTCTTCAAATGCTTTTCCCTCAGGGAAGGCAGCCACACTTTCAGGTAAGTAAGCGTATGCTTTTTCATCTTTTGAAATGCGTTTTCCGAAAAATGGAATGAAATATTTTGAATAAAATGTAAAAGCTTGCTTGATGGGAAATTTCTTTGGTTTTGAAAATTCAAGAATTACCAATTTTCCTCCAGGTCTAACAACGCGTAACATTTCGCTTAATCCTTTTTCCAAATTCTCATAGTTTCGAACGCCGAATCCAACCGTCAAAGCATCGAAATAATTGTCCTCAAATGGCAAGTTTTCCGAGTCTCCCAATCGCATATCAATGATGTGATTGTACTTTTTCTTTAGCATTTTAGTTTTTCCAACTTCCAGCATTCCTGCAGAAATATCCATGCCGATAACTTGTTCAGGATTTAATCTCAAAGATGCGATTGCGAAATCTCCCGTACCAGTGGCAAGATCAAGAATTTTCTTGGGTTTGATTTCTTTTAATTCGTTGATTGCTTTGTATCGCCAAATATGGTCGATACCCAAAGATAGAAAATGGTTCAGAAAATCGTATTTTACAGCGATGTTATTGAACATTTCTGCAACTTCTTCTTTCTTCGAGCGATCCGTGTTGTATGGTTTAACGATTTTTTCCGACATTTATCCTAATAGTTCTTCTACTTCTTGAAGTAATTCTTGTTTGTCAATGCTTACGACGCCCGATTTTTCACAAACTAATCCTCCGGCAATGTTTGAAATCTCTGCAATTTGTTCAATTTCAAGCTTTGAAGCTAAACAAAGCGTTGCAACGGCGATTACCGTATCTCCTGCGCCTGATACGTCAGAAATGTTTCGAAGATGAGCTTTGGCGTAATGTTTATTTCTTGAATTTTTTATGAAAACACCATGTTCAGAAAGAGTAATAAATGAAATTTCATTATTGAGTTTCTGTTCTAAAGAATCGACAGCCATCTCAAAATCTATTTTGTTATTTGAAATATTAAAATTCACATTCATTCCTTCTTTTAACTCCTTTAAATTAGGTTTAAATAAAGTAACATTTCGGTAAGCAAAAAAGTTCTCTTTTTTCGGGTCAACTGCCGTTGGTATATTATGTTTTTGCGCTAAATCGATGACTTTCGAAATTAAATTCTCGGTAAGGACACCCTTGTTGTAATCCTCAAAAATAATCGCATCTAAACCTAATTTGATCAGGTTTTCTATTCGATTAATTAATTGATCCTCTTCTATTTTGGAAATGGGATAGGTATCTTCCGAGTCGATGCGCAAGAGGTGTTGTTTATTGGATATAACTCTTGTTTTGACAGTTGTTTTACGTTTTTCACTATAAATAACTCCCTCTATAGAAATTCCATTTGATTTAAGAAGATTTGATAACTTTTCTCCGTTTGAATCAGTTCCAACTGCAGTTGCAATAATGGGTTTTGCTCCAAGCGCGACTAAATTAAGTGCCACATTTCCCGCTCCGCCAATTCGTTCTTCTTCGTTTTCTAATGATATAATTGGAACGGGAGCTTCCGGACTGATACGCGTTACTTTTCCAAGAACATATGCATCCATCATCACGTCTCCGATTACCAGAACCCGAAGACCATTGAATTTATCGAAAAGTTCTTTGTAATTCACTTAAGATAATTTTGCAAGTGCTTCTTTTATGCGATTCATTGCTTTGGTTAGTGTTTCTTCCGAAGCCGCATAGGAAATACGGAAACAATTCGGTGCGCCAAAAGCTTCGCCACCAACTAAGGCTACCAATCCTTCTTCCAGTAGATACATACAGAGGTCATCAGAATTATTGATTTGACGACCATTCGCTGATTTTCCAAAAAACGATGAACAGTCAGGGAACACATAAAAAGCACCACCAGGTTGATTGGATATGATTCCAGGCATTGTTGCAAGTGCATCCAACACCAATTGTCTTCTTCGCTTGAACGCTTCAATCATATCTTTAAGTACACTTGGATCGGCTTTCATTGCTGCAATCGCTGCTCGTTGAGCGATAGAACAAGTAGCTGATGTGAATTGCCCTTGTACTTTATCGCAAGCCGATGCAATTTCTTTTGGCGCTCCAATATATCCAAGTCTCCAGCCTGTCATTGCCCATGCTTTAGAAACACCGTTAACGGTAACAACTTGGTTGTATATTTCTGGAAATTGAGCGAAACTTTCGTGTTTACCAATGAAATTAATGTGCTCATAGATTTCATCACTTAGAGCAACTACTTGTGGGTATTGAACTAAAACATCGGCTAAATCTTTCAATTCTTCTTTTGTGTAAACAGATCCTGTTGGATTACAAGGAGTTGAGAAAATAAGCATTTTCGTTTTAGGCGTTATCGCAGCCTCCAAATCGGCACCTGAAATTTTAAAATCCTTTTCAATCCCTGCATGAACAATTACAGGAATTCCTTCAGCAACTTTTACGATTTCTACATAAGAAACCCAGTAAGGAGCGGGAATAATCACCTCGTCTCCCGGATTGATTAAACTCAAAACGACGTTTGCAATTGATTGCTTGGCTCCTGTAGAAACAACAATTTGATCTTTCGCATAATCCAATCCATTGTCACGTTTGAACTTCAATGAGATACTTTCTCGCAAATCGTCATACCCCGGAACTGGCGTATACATCGTGTAATTTTGCTCCAATGCTTCCACTGCAGCATCCTTAATGAATTGCGGAGTAAAGAAATCAGGTTCGCCCAACGAAAGTGAAATAACATCTAATCCTTGCGCTTTCAGTTCACGGCTCTTTTTTGCCATAGCGATTGTCGCGGATTCCTCCATTGCTAACAAACGTTCCGATAATTGAATCATAAAAAAAATTTTTGCAAAGATAATGTTTTTAGCCGTAGGCTATCAATTGAGTAATAATTCAAAAACTTATCTTTTAGTAAATAAGGCCTTCTGGATTTAGTCCGTTCAAATGATTATTGCTCAAGCCATTTTTCAGTTTCCTTTGTGTTACTTGAAAAATGAACATTGGAGATTTTTTGCTCCTGATATTTAATGCTCACGTAAAAAAATTCTAGATAAATTTTAGTGATATTTGGTAGAATTCACACAAAGCATTACCTTAGTAAAAAGAGAAAAAATGGCTCAAGTTGATGTGATTAGAAATGGAATTATAGACAAATTGCTTACAATATCTGATAAGGAATATCTGATAGCTCTGCTTCGTTTAGTTGATAATAGTGCGGTTCAGGGAGAGAGGATTAAGTTAACAAATGAGCAAAAATTAATGCTAGAGTTGAGTGAAAATGACATTCAAAATAGTCGAATAATTTCTCAAGATGATCTTGATAAAAAGGATCTTCAATGGCTAAAAGAACAATAGTTTGGACAGAAACAGCAGCCAACCAACGTCGTGAGATATTAAGATATTGGACTGAACTTACAAAGAGTACAATTTATGCGGAAAAACTGATTAAAATAACCGCAAGAAATCTTAAGATAATTTCAAAAAATCCCGAAGCATTTAAAGAAACTGAAATCGATGATGTGCGTGAATCAGCGATGGGTCATTTCAGTTTGTACTATAAAATAACTACAAAAGAAATAATCGTTGTAGCATTTTGGGATAATCGACAAGATCCTAAAAAACTATTAAAGGCTATTTCTTGATTTAGTTTGTATCCTAAGTAGAAAAACCCCCAATGATTTATATCTAATCTTTCAGCAAATCTGGTCTTCTCGTTTTAGTCCGTTCTAGGGCTTTTTCTTCGCGCCATTTTTCAATTTCCTTTGTATTTCCTGATAATAATACTTCTGGGACTTTCCAACCATTGAATTCCGGTGGACGTGTGTAAACCGGCGGTGAAAGCAAATTATCTTGAAAACTATCCGTTAATGCAGAAGTTTCATCATTCAAAACACCAGGAATCAGACGAACAACAGCGTCTACAAGCACAGCTGCAGCAAGCTCTCCACCTGAAAGGACGTAAGACCCAATGGAAATTTCTTTGGTAATATACTGTTCTCGAATTCGTTCATCAACGCCTTTGTAATGTCCACAAAGAATAATTACATTTTCAAGAAGTGACATCTGATTACAATCTGATTGCTCTAAAACTTTACCATCTGGAGTCATGTAAATGATTTCATCATATACGCGTTCGGATTTCAATTTTTCAATCAATGAAGCAATTGGCTCTATGCTCATAACCATTCCGGCACCACCACCATATTGGTAATCATCCACATTTTTATGCTTATTTGTAGAATATTCACGGATGTTGTGAACGTGAATTTCAACGTGTTTCTTGTCCTGCGCCCGTTGCATAATGGATGCAGAAAATGGACTTTCCAATAATTGAGGTAAAACAGTCAAAATATCAATTCTCATGATACAAAGTTACGTTAATCCAAATTAAGGATTGAGTTTGAAAGTCGATTTTCGATCTACGAAATATTCTATTTTTACAAAATGAAAGTACTTTTTACTATTTTTTGCTTTGTTAGTCTGATCAATTATTCGTTTTCCCAATCAAAATGGACGGGAAATACAACTCCGACATATTCAGAATTGATTGATCATTTGAAGAGCGTTTCCAAGAACCATTCGGAAGTTGAATTATACGCAATGGGTTCCTCTGATTATGGATTGCCAATTTATGTCTGTATTGTCAATGGAGCCCAAGATTCGTTGAGAACATTCGAAAAGGCAAGAAATGAAACAACAATTTTGATTAATAACGCCATTCATCCCGGTGAACCTGATGGAATAAATGCCTGTTTGATTTGGCTCGACAAATGGATTACTGAGGGAAAGAAGGTTGATAATTTACCTGTGATTGCTTTTATTCCAACTTACAATGTTGGGGGAATGATAATTCGATCTTCTACTAGTCGAGCAAATCAAAATGGACCTGATGAATATGGATTTCGTGGAAATGCCCGAAATTTGGATCTGAATCGGGATTTTATCAAAATGGATTCTGAAAATGCGTTTACTTTTTGCAACATATTCCACGCGTTGGAACCAGATGTTTTTGTGGATAACCATGTCTCAAATGGCGCGGATTATCAATATACATTGACTTACATTTCTCAGATGAAAGAGCGAATGGCGCCTAGTCTTAGAAATTTGGTGTATGGTTCCATGTTGCCAGAAATGACTAAGAATTTGAGAGGTGAAAAATGGGATCTATTTCCGTATGTAGAATTAAAAGGGGAGACGCCAGACGAAGGGATTTATGCATTTAACGACCTTCCGCGCTATGCGATGGGGTATGCCGGATTGTTCAATTCCATCAGTTTTACGGTAGAAACTCATATGTTGAAACCATTTCCTGAGCGCGTTCAAGCGACCTTGGCCTTTATGGAAGAGTTGATAGATTGGACCCAAAATAACGCGAATCGGATTGAGCATAGTCGTAAAAAAGCCAATAATTGGGTTCAAGATCAAACCTGGTTTCGTTTTAATTATGAACTTTCCGAAGAAAAAGACTCGATTAATTTTAAAGGATACGAGCAAAGTTTTCCCGAAAATGAAATAACTGGATTAAAGCGACTTTTTTACGATCGCTCAAAACCCTATCAGAAAATGATTCCATATTTTAATAGATACAATTCAAAAGATTCGGTTCGTGTGCCAGATTTTTATATCGTTGGCGGCCAGGAAAAAGAGGTTATACGTCGACTGGAAATGAATAGAATTCAGTTTCGTAAAATGCTCAAGGATTCAATGATTGACGTTCAATCTTTTGTAGTTAGCAACTTTAAAAGTTCTGAAAGACCTTATGAAGGACATTTCAAGCACAAAGAAATGAATTACGAACTGAAGGATTTGAAATATCAACTAAAATCGGGAGATCTAATTGTACCGACAAAACAAAATTCAGCGATGTTCATTCATTCCGTTTTACAGCCAAAGGCGGAGGATTCTTATTTTTCGTGGAATTTCTTTGACTCCTATTTACAGGAAAAAGAGTATTTCTCGAATTACGTTTTCATTGATAAAATTCAAGAAATTTTAGATTCTGATTTTAAATTGAAAGAAGAATATATGCATAAAAAGAATGATGATGAATCTTTTCGAAATTCCGAATGGCAGCAGCTTTACTTTATTTATGCAAACAGTAAATACTTCGAATCGAGTTTTATGCGATTGCCGATTTTTCAAATCCCAACTAAAAAAGATAAAAACTAAAATGAAGGACACGAAATCTTTCTGAAGTTTTTCGGTTTTTTCTTACACTTTAGGTTGATTCCCATGGAAACTTCGTGAGATCCCCCTGAAACTCCATTTCCTAATTTAGAAACAGTCAAATCGTAGCTGTAACCAATTTTGAATCGTTCGGTGGAAACTCCGAAGCAAAGAATAAACGCATCACGGTTACGGTACCATGCTCCAACGGTGAAATCACCATATTTTAAGTACGTTCCAATGTTTAACTCTTGAAAACCATTTTGGTATTGATAGATGATGTTCGGCATAATGCTAGTCGTGCTTGCATATCGTCCTTTGTTTCCAATTTTGATGTCTGCTCCAGCATGACCTGTAAATCGCATAGGAAGTCTAGACTGTCCTAAAATTAAAGATTCATCTGGACGATTTAAGTGATGCACAGCGGCTCCGAAATAAAAATTCTTACCAAATCCAACAATCCCAGCTGAAGCGTCAAAGAAACCTCGTCTCCCATTTCCACGCGGAACGTCGCCTGTTTGATAGATGAAACCTCTTCTTGGGTCAATCATATCACCAAATGTCAATTTATCCCAATCCAAGAATTTCTGAAAATAAGCTGCACGAGCTCCAAACATCAATGAAAACTTACGAGTCACTTTTAAATTGTATGAATAAACGCCTCCAAGCATGGTCGTTTGAATTGTTCCCTGTCCTTGCTGATCGTGCATGGCAAGAATTCCGATTCCCCCCGAAATACTCTTTGCGTATGTATCAAATGCTGCGGAATAGGTGATATAATTTCCGGTTAATTGAGGCCATTCGTTGC
>JBMLTP010000234.1:0-7144 GCA_049239885.1 Crocinitomicaceae bacterium | reverse complement strand
GTATGTAAGTGAAATAATAAAAACCATTGGAAAAAACATGAATAAAATTCTATCCACCATAGAAGCTGGGTGAGCAAAAGGAAGAAAGATAAAACTGGCGATCAGAGTAATTAAAGACTCAAATAAATATGGGGATTTTTTGAGCTGAGATTTTAAAGAAAACAATGCCAAAATGAATAACCACCAAGTTCCATCAAAAGCACGCCAAATTTGAAACAATTCGCTGTACGAATGTTGATCGAATAGAGAACCCCACTGCATAATTTCACTTTGTCGTTTAATCAACCCGCCAAATTCAAGTTGGAGAATTATGAATTGACTTAACAAAATAGTCAGAAGAAAAAAGAAACCGTAAATCATCTTTTTCTTTAAAAGAATTGTTTTGTCAAATAGCACAGATACGGCAATAAAAATAATTCCTATAAAAATGCTTTCTTTCACTAATAAACCAATTAATGTCACAATACAAATCTGTAACCATTTCATTGACTTACTTTTACGAGTATAAATGTAAATCAGCCAAAGCATGCAGCACCAACCTGGAAAATCGGTTAGAATGCCAAATGAAAAAACTGCAACAGGTTGACTCAAGACAAGCATCAGCGTTCCAATTTTTTGAATAGTTTCCGAAAACTCCAAATTCCGAAGAATACCTTTCCATAAGAAAACCAAGATTATATAGCAAATTCCACTCTGAATTAGAAAACTATATTTTGGTGCAAGACCAAAGGTAAATTCAAAAAATCCAGGCAAAATTAAAACCAATGGTTTCGACATTCTTCCTTGTATATCTGCTCCACCCTCCAAACCAAACAAAAGGCGCGATCCGGCTTCATAACTTGCCGAATCAAATTGATTCCATCTTAGAAAATCAAATAAAAAATAGTAAGATAAACTGGAGATAACTATTATCCCTAACGACCAAATATTGGTTCGAGAAAGAAATTGGTTAAAAAAACTTGCAACTGAAAATCGCCGTGTCATCCACAAAATTTAAATCACCACGCCAATCATCTAACTTGGAAAAAATGATGTTGTTCATATCTTCCATTTTTAGCGGAGAATAGGCTTGAATGTTTTTGATCAAGCGTTCAATTCCAAACTGTTCACCTTCGGAATTTTCTAGCTCCACAACTCCATCTGTGTAAAGAACAAAGGTTGTATTTGGTTTTAATTCCATTTTCCCAACATTCACATAAGGTAATTCATCCAACATACCCAACCCGATACAGCCATCTTTAAGCATAGTCGCTTTTCGGCCGTTCAGAATAATCGGGTGATTGTGCCCGGCATTCACATACTTCATTTTACGTGTGTGAGCATTGTAATGAGCTATGAAAAAAGTAATAAACTTCTCTCCTTGCGTGCTCTTAATCACTTTGGCATTAAGCTCCTCCAATAAAAAAGGTAATTCAAATCGCTGATACTTGAACAAGGTTCGGATGGTAGCTTGAAAATTTGCCATCAACAAGGCAGCAGAAATTCCTTTACCTGAAACATCTGCAATGCAAAGCATGTATTCGTCATCGCCCAAGGGAATAAAGTCATAATAATCCCCCCCTATTGCATGTCGCGGGACGTACTTAGCTGAAAGATCCATTTTACGATTGGAAGGTAATTCAGACGGAAACAGCAGTTTTTGCATTTCCGAGGCAACCTCCAAATCCTTCGATATCCGTTGTTTGATAATGTCTTGTTTGACCAATCGTTTGTTCTCAACGGCCACCGAAATGATGTTCGTCAATGTTTGCGCGAACGAAAAATGACTTGGTTCTAGGTTTTCAATTTTTAAATTCGTTGAAATCAATAGGTAAGCCAACGGTTTATCCAAATGAAAGACAGGAATAACCGCCTGGAATTCTTTCAAGATTGGTGAATTCGAAGATTCAACCAATGTTATTTCCTTGAAACGTTTAAACTCCGATTCAATAATTGATAAATCCGTTTTGCCCTTAAACCCAATTTTCAAAAGACAATTCCATTCCTCGTGTGAATGCAGCAAAATAAATCTAGTAAAATTCAACTGTTCCTTCAATATGAAACTGTAAATTTTAAGCAATTGCTCAACCGGATAATTGGAATTGATCGCGTTCGTTATTTCAAGCAAAGAATGAAGCTTAGTGTCTTTCAAGTCAAGCTGGTAATCGATATCTCTGCCGTCAGAAAAACGCATTTTATAGTTTCTTTAATAATTCAGGCAACTGACGAATGGCTGCCATTTCTTTGAATTTATCTTTTGCTTCAATGCACGGACTTCCAAAATACGTTTTTCCCGCCTCCAAATCCCTTGAAATACCCGATTGCGCATAAACAACCGCACCTTCGCCAATTACGACATCACTTGCGCAACCAACTTGTCCCCAAAGAATTACTCTGTCTTCAATTTTCACGCAGCCTGCAATTCCAACACCTGAAGCCATCAAGCAATCTTTACCAATTACCGTATCATGACCGACATGAACTTGGTCATCAAGCTTTGTTCCTTTGCCAATTTTCGTAATTCCTGTTACGCCAGCATCTATGGTACAAAGTGCTCCAATTTCCACGTTCGATTCGATTTCAACTCCACCACACGTGTGAAGGCGGTCGTATCCATCCTCCTTTTTCTTGTAATAAAATGCAAAATGACCGATTACCGTATTTGCACCAATGATTACATCGTCTCCAATAATTGTATTGTCCATAATACAAACACCCGGATAAATGCGTGTGTTTTTTCCAATTTTCACATTGTTGCCAATGAAAACGTTCGGATAAATCTGAGCAGAAGGATGAATAAATTGATTTTCTTGTAAATGAGGTGATTGCAGTGGGCGAAAATGAGTTGTTAGCTGATTGAAAACGTCAAATGGTTTTTCACTTAAAATCAAAGCTTTCCCCGATGGGCATTCAACTTCTTTGTTGATGATGATTGTAGTTGCAGCGGATTTCAACGCCTTATCATAATATTTTGGATGATCGACAAAAACGATATCGCCATTTTGAACCATGTGAATTTCATTTATGCCCGTAATTTTGTGATTTTCATTACCGACAAAAGTGCATTGAACGATTTCGGAAATCTCTTTTAAAGTATATGCGCGATCTAATTTCATAAGCCTATTCAAACAAATTTAAAGAATGAATGAAACCTATTTTTTGAGAGAAGATATAATTATCATCGCTTGAATGTTGAAATAGCGTTGATGAAATTTTAATCGAAACGTACTAGAGACTAATCATTATTAACAACGATTTCATTTTTGTTAAAAAACAATTCAAGTTTCTCATTTCATTTAATTTTGAATCAGTTAAATTTGCGCTCAATTTGCAGCGAACGAACGCTTCGAAGAAAATGTAAATTGAAATCCCTATGCCAAAAGATTCATCCATCAAATCCATTCTGATCATCGGAAGTGGACCGATTGTTATTGGTCAAGCCTGTGAGTTTGATTATTCCGGTTCTCAATCCGCTCGATCATTGCGAGAAGAAGGAATTGAAGTAACGTTAATCAACTCCAATCCCGCGACCATAATGACAGACAAAGTGGTTGCTGACAACGTTTACTTACAACCATTGGAGCCGGAAAGCATCATTGAAATTTTGAAGAATCACAAAATTGATGCGGTTTTACCAACAATGGGAGGGCAAACTGCTTTGAACCTGTGCATCAAGTGCGATGAAATGGGCATTTGGGAAGAACATGGTGTTAAAATTATTGGTGTTGATATCAATGCAATTGAAATAACTGAAAATCGCGAGGCATTCCGAGATTTGATGATTAAAATTGGTGTTCCGATGGCACCTCAAAAAACGGCAAAATCATTTTTGGAGGGTAAAGAAATTGCTCAAGAATTCGGTTTTCCACTTTGCATTCGTCCGTCATACACACTTGGTGGTTCGGGGGCATCTATTTTATATGAACCGAAAGAATTCGACAATCTTTTAGAGAGAGGATTACAATTATCTCCCATTCACGAGGTAATGATCGATAAAGCATTGATTGGTTGGAAAGAATATGAATTGGAATTACTTCGCGACGCCAACGATAATGTTGTAATCATCTGTTCAATTGAGAATTTTGATCCGATGGGGATTCATACTGGTGATTCAATTACCGTAGCTCCAGCTATGACATTGTCTGACACGACTTTCCAAAGAATGCGTGACATGGCCATTAAAATGATGCGCTCAATTGGAAATTTCGCAGGCGGTTGTAACGTTCAGTTTGCAGTTTCACCGGATGAAAATGAGGACATTATTGCGATTGAAATTAATCCGCGAGTTTCTCGATCTTCGGCTTTGGCATCAAAAGCTACAGGTTATCCAATTGCAAAAATCGCTTCTAAGTTGGCAATTGGCTATCATTTGGATGAATTGAAAAATCAAATAACAAAAACGACTTCCGCACTATTTGAGCCCACATTAGACTATGTAATCGTTAAAATTCCGCGTTGGAACTTCAATAAGTTTCCAGGAACAAATCGTGAACTTGGTTTGCAAATGAAATCAGTTGGAGAAGTTATGGGAATTGGACGGTCTTTTCAAGAAGCACTTCAAAAAGCTTGTCAATCCTTGGAGATTAATAGAAATGGACTTGGAGCGGATGGACGTGAATTGACCAATCAAAATGAAATCTTACATTCGTTAAGTCACCCGAGTTGGAACCGACTTTTCCATATTTACGATGCTATCAAACTTGGAATTCCATTCAAAACCATCGTCGAAAAAACAAAAATTGACATTTGGTTCCTAAAACAGATCGAAGACCTCATCAAACTAGAACGTAAGATTGAAAAGTATCACATTGAAAATCTTCCGAAAGAATTATTTTTTGAAGCCAAGCAAAAAGGTTATGCCGATCGTCAAATTGCTCATTTACTAAGATGTTTGGAATCTGAAGTTCATAATAAGAGAATGGAATTCGGCATTAATCGTGTATACAAACTTGTTGATACGTGTGCGGCAGAATTTGAAGCACAAACACCCTATTATTACTCTACGTTTGAATATGAAAACGAAAGTGTCGTTTCAGATAAAAAGAAAATCATTGTCTTAGGGTCAGGGCCTAATCGAATTGGACAAGGAATTGAATTTGATTATTCGTGTGTTCATGGCGTTTTGGCAGCAAAAGAATGCGGATACGAAACGATTATGATCAATTGCAACCCGGAAACTGTTTCAACGGATTTCGATACGGCGGATAAATTATATTTCGAGCCTGTTTTCTGGGAGCATATTTACGACATCATCCAACACGAAAAGCCAGAAGGTGTAATTGTTCAATTAGGTGGACAGACGGCATTAAAACTAGCTGAAAAACTCAATCGATATGGCATAAAAATCATTGGAACAAGTTTCGATGCCTTGGATTTAGCCGAAGATCGCGGACGTTTTTCGAAGTTGTTGGAGAAAAACAACATTCCGTTCCCTAAATATGGTGTGGTTGAAAGCGCTGAACAAGCTTTGCAATTGGCTGATGAGTTGGGATTCCCATTATTGGTTAGACCATCCTACGTCCTTGGAGGGCAAAAAATGAAAATCGTCATCAACAAGGAAGAATTGGAACACCACGTAGTTGATATCATCAATGAAATGGGAAGTAATCAAATTTTGTTAGATCACTTTATTGGTGGGGCGATTGAAGCAGAAGCGGATGCAATTTCTGATGGTGAAAATGTTTACATCATTGGAATTATGCAGCACATCGAGCCAGCCGGAATTCACTCTGGTGATTCCTACGCAGTTTTACCTCCATACAATTTAGGTGATTTCGTGATGACGCAAATTGAAGACATTACCAAGAAAATTGCTATTGAATTGAGAACTGTCGGTTTATTGAATATTCAATTTGCCATAAAAGATGACAAAGTGTATGTCATTGAGGCTAATCCACGTGCGTCGCGAACAGTTCCTTTTATTGCGAAAGCATATGATGAGCCTTATGTGAATTATGCTACTAAAGTCATGTTGGGAGTGAACAAAGTAACCGACTTTAATTTCAATCCACGGAAAGAAGGCTATGCGATTAAGATTCCAGTTTTCTCTTATGAAAAGTTCCCTGATGTTAAAAAGGAATTAGGTCCTGAGATGAAATCAACTGGAGAGGCCATTCGTTTCATTAAAAACCTGAAAGATCCGTTCTTTACGAAGGTTTATTCGGAACGGAACATGCACTTGTCTAAGTAGGCAAATTCTTTATTAAAAAGCTTAATTCGGAACCACTTTATCCCTTAACTTCAAAAAGGGTATCTCAATGGTATAATATAGTATTGTCGCCAAAAGATAACTGACCAACCAATAAACGGGAATGAGCCAATACCAAATAGCCGTTTCAAAATTGGTATTCTCCCACGTATTATTGATTACGAATTCAATCACGATATACATCACCACGCATAGATTTATCAAATAAAGCGAATAAGAAATCTTTCCTGTGAAAACCAGAAAACGTTCGATTATTGTTCCCTTGTTTTGCCAAATGAGCAAGAGAGGAAACATCATCAAAACCGCTAAGGATCGAAATAAGGGGAAATAAACAATGGCCAAGTAATCCGATAAAAAAGCGGTCAGTTTGAGCAAGATTAGAATTCCCACTCCCAAAATCAGCGAAATCCAAGCCCACGATAACTTCATTTTCGGTCGGCTGACGAATAACCAAGCACCAAGCACACCAACCATAATTGAATCGAAGCGACAAAAGGTAAAGAAGGGAATGTCTTTTACAAAAAGTTCAGAATTGAAAAACAAATATATTCGGAGAACGAGGACTGACAAAATGGTAAAAATAATAATGCTGTTAAATACAAGTGTCAATTTTCCTTTGAACCAATTCGAAAGAAGAAAAACTACACTCGCCAAGAACAAATAGAAATATTCTTCCACGGCCAGACTCCATGACTCACCGAAAAAACCTCGCGTTCCTTGATTCATATTTTGCATGAAAAAGAAATAGGTCCAGTCAAAACCTTTGTATTTTACGGCATCAAAAAAATAGCTAAAAACGACTAAAAAAATCAGAACAACGAAGTAATTTGGCAGGGTTCTAAACCACCGACGAATCAAAAAGTCTTTCGCTTTCTTAAATGTAAAGGTCTCCTTTTCCATTTGTCTTAGCAAAATTCCACCAATCAAAAATCCACTCAACACAAAGAAAAACGCCAC
>JBMLTP010000233.1:0-4793 GCA_049239885.1 Crocinitomicaceae bacterium | reverse complement strand
ACGGACACAAAATTTTAACAGGAAGAAGAGAACGTTTTCATACGAATCGTTTGAAAGGTGGGATTTCCGGTTTTCCAAAGAGATCTGAAAGTGAATACGATACTTTTGGTGTAGGACATTCATCTACCTCTATTTCCGCTGCATTGGGAATGGCTGTTGCCAATCGTTACAAAGGCGATCCCCAAAAACAACATATCGCTGTTATTGGTGATGGTGCAATGACTGCAGGTTTGGCATTTGAAGGAATGAACCACGCTGGATTTGAAAAAGACGCTAACTTATTGGTGATTTTGAATGACAACTGCATGTCAATTGACCCAAATGTTGGTGCATTAAAAGAATATCTAACAGACATTACCACATCTCACACCTACAACAAAGTGAAAGATGAAGTTTGGAAGTTGCTTGGTAAAGTTTCTAAATTTGGTCCTGATGCTCAAACAATTGCATCAAAAGTTTCCCACGCCTTGAAAGGAAGTTTGTTGAAACAAAGTAATTTGTTCGAAGCATTGAATTTTAGGTATTTTGGACCTGTTGATGGTCACGATGTTATTGGCTTGGCGAAAGTTTTGGAAGACTTAAAAGACATTCCCGGACCAAAAATTCTTCATTGCTTAACTAGAAAAGGTGCTGGATACAAGTTTTCGGAAGAAGGAAATCCAACCAAATGGCATGCGCCTGGAGTTTTCAATAAAGAAACAGGAGAAATAGTAAAAATTGTTCCGAAATCACCTCAGCCGCCAAAATATCAGGATGTCTTTGGTCACACAATAGTTGAACTAGCTGAGGAAAACGATAAAGTTATGGGTGTCACTCCAGCTATGCCATCCGGATGTTCGTTGAATATCATGATGCAAGCGATGCCCGATCGTAGTTTTGATGTCGGAATTGCCGAACAACACGCAGTTACTTTCAGTGCAGGTTTAGCTACTCAAGGGCTAGTTCCTTATTGCAACATCTATTCTTCGTTTATGCAACGAGCGTTTGACCAAGTTCTACACGATGTCGCACTTCAAAATTTAAACGTGGTTTTTTGTTTGGATCGCGGTGGACTTGTTGGTGCAGATGGCGCAACACATCACGGCGCTTATGATTTAGCCTATATGCGGATGATTCCAAATATGGTTGTTTCAGCACCAATGAATGAGGAGGAGCTTCGTAACTTGATGTATACCGCTCAACTTGAAAATCAAGGACCTTTCTCCATTCGATATCCGAGAGGAAACGGCGTAATGACCGAGTGGAAAACACCGTTTCGCGAAATCAAAATTGGAACAGGAAGAAAAGTTACTAGTGGAAACGACGTTGCCATACTAACAATTGGGCACCCTGGAAATTTTGCGCAAGAAGCAATTACAGAATTAAACCAACTTGGAGTTTCTGCAGCTCATTATGATATGCGTTTCGTTAAACCAATTGATGAAATCCTCTTACACGAAGTATTTACAAAGTTCAAAAAAGTCATCACGATTGAAGATGGTTGCATCATGGGTGGATTTGGGTCGGCCGTTTTGGAATTCATGGTAGATCAGGGTTATTCAGCGCAAGTAATTCGTTTAGGGATCCCTGATGAATACATTCACCACGGAACACAAGAAGAACTATGGGCAGATTGTGGTTTCGATAAAAAAGCTATTATCGAGACGGTAAAAAAGATGTTTTCCATAGCGGATGGTTTAAATCAACGGAAAGAAAATATGGCTTAGTGTCAAATTTCCACTAACTTGGCATAAAAAAAATTATGCCTTTACCTACCGAAAACATTCTTGACAATCAAGGAAACTCAAATTCAAATGCTCCATACAAGAAAAACGTTGGGGCCTTAATTACCCTGATAAGTATCTTCTTTTTTTGGGGATTTGTTGCAGCAAGCAATGATATCTTAATTCCGGTTTTCAAAAAAGCGCTTGATCTATCGCAATTGGAATCGCAGTTGATTTCATTTGCTTTTTATGTGGCTTATACGGTAGGTTCGATTCTTTACTTTGTTATTTCAGGTCTGATGAAGAAAGATATTCTAAATGCAATTGGCTATCGAAATGGCCTGGCGCTTGGATTGGTAATTTCAGCAGTTGGGACTCTCTTGTTTATTCCAGCGTCCAATAATGCCTCGTTTATTCTTCTAATTTCAGGCTTATTTATCGTTGGCCTTGGATTTTCACTTCAACAAATTGCTGCCAATCCGCTTGCGATTCAAATGGGAGATCCTTCGAAGGGAAATATTCGATTAAGTTTGGCGGGCGGTATCAATAATGTGGGAACTACGATTGGGCCGATTATCGTTTCTTTTGCCATTTTCGGTGGAATGTCAAGTGGAAATACTACGTTAAATTTGGAAGCGGTTCAAACACCTTATTTGGTTTTAGGGGCAGCGTTCTTAGTTGCAGCGGTAGTATTTAAATTTTCAAAAGTGCCTGACCACATAGGTGATCAAACAGAGAAAAAATCAGTTAGCATTATCGAAACTATTGGATATCCGCAAGTGATGCTTGGGATGGTTGCTATATTTTTATATGTGGGAGTTGAAGTTGCGACGGCGAGTAATTTGCCTGAATTCATGAAACAAAAACTTGGAACACCTGAAAATGCAGTTGCTCCTTACGTTTCTTTGTTTTGGGCAAGTTTAATGATTGGTCGTTGGACCTCAGCCGCGGGTGTTTTTGATTTAAGTGAACGTGCAAAATCGATGATGGGTGTAATTCTTCCTTTTGCCGCCTTTGGAATATTTCTCCTCGTAAATTTAATTGCGGGTGCGAAAATTGAAGTGTTTTATCCGTATTTTGGAATCGTGATTTTACTTGTAATAGCTGATAAATTAAGCCAAGGAAACCCCGCAAAACAATTGTTACTTTATTCATTACTAGGAATTGTAGCGCTAATCGTCGGGATTTTTGCCTCAGGAATGATCAGTGTTTTTGCTTTTATTTCCGTTGGGCTTTTTTGTAGCACACTTTGGCCTTGTATTTTCACTTTAGCAATTAACGGCTTGGGAGAAAAAACGAATACCGCATCGAGTTTATTGATCATGATGATTATGGGGGGTGGTTTTATCTCGACGTTACAAGGGGCATTGGCATCAGATAATATATTAGGCATTCAACATTCTTATTGGGTTGGAGTTATATGTTTCCTTTATCTAGCGTTTTATGCTTATCGAATGAAAGCGATTCAAGAGGTGGTTAAAAGTTGAATTTAATAGGCATCTACTAACAAAGGCAAAATTTTAGTGCTGAATTTTGTTTCAAGTTCATCACTCCCCATCAATCTGGCTTATTTCATTAAAATCAAATAAGGGATTTAGAATACCTCTATTTTTATTTCCAATCGTTTACTCTTTCTGCTCTATTTTCTTAAAATATTTTCTGTTTTCGATACCGATTGATTTCAACTTTTTCATTAAATTAATGTAAAAACTGTTTTCCTTGTTGGTTTTAATAATCCCACAATCGAGCAGTTATTTTACTGATTAACAAACTATTATTTAATTAAAAACAAAGAAAAGTGGAGCTCGAACAAATCAAAAACAGCATCCTCGAAATCAGAGGAAAAAAAGTAATGCTAGATATGGATTTAGCTAAAATTTATGAAGTCGAAACTAGAGTTTTAAAGCAAGCAGTAAGAAGAAATATAGATCGTTTTCTAGCTTTTGCGTAGCTTCAGCGTAGCAAAGCCTGAGGACTTTATGTTTGAATTGACTAAAGAGGAATGGGAGTTTCTAAGATCACAAAATGTGATGTTTAAAACTGGAAAAGGGCATTTCCCAAAATACCTTCCATTTGCATTCACGGAACAAGGTGTTGCAATGCTGAGTGCTGTATTGAATTCAAATCGTGTATCCAAACAAGCATTCTCATAATGCGAGCTTTTGTGATGATGCGTCAATTCGCGTTAACCTACCAAGAACTATCAGAAAAACTCATCGAACTCGAAAAGAAACATAATCAAAAATTTGATGACATCGAACAAGTATTAAATTACCTAATTCAAAAAGATAATCAGAAAACGCAACAAACAACCCGAAAACAAGTCGGTTATAAAAAATGAAATCATGAACACAGAACAACATTTATTTTCTTTCAAAAACTACATGAATTATCGTAGATATAGTCAAAACACCATTAAAACATACTCAGATGCATTGGACGTGTTTTTTCGCTTTTTTCAAAACAAAACAATAGAAAGTTTAACAAAAGAAGATTTAATTCAGTTCAATACCGAATATATTCTCAAGAAAAACCTTTCTTCCAGTTATCAAAACCAGGTAATTAATGCCATCAAATTGTTTTACAGAAACCGCTTTAACCGAAGTATGGAAGTGGATTACATTCAACGACCTCGAAGGGAAAAACGTTTGCCAAATGTTCTGAGTAAAAATGAAGTTAAAACCATCTTAGAAGCTCCCACAAATATAAAACACCGCGCTATGCTCAGTTTGATCTATGCATGCGGCTTAAGAAGAAGTGAACTGCTGAACTTGACCCTAAAAGACATTCTTTCAGACCGCAACTTACTTTTCATTCGGCAATCAAAAGGGAAAAAAGACCGGGTTATTCCAATTGGAAACAAACTCATTGAAATGCTGCGCGATTACTATAAAGCGTTTAAACCAAAAACGTGGTTGTTTGAAGGGCAACTACCAGGAGAGAAATACAGTGAAAGAAGTATTCAACTTGTTTTAAATCAAGCTGTAACAAAAGCTAAAATAAACAAACCTGTTAGCTTGCATTGGTTGCGTCATAGTTATGCAACACATCTCCTTGAAAGTGGGACTGATTTACGCTACATTCAAGAAC
>JBMLTP010000232.1:0-3251 GCA_049239885.1 Crocinitomicaceae bacterium | reverse complement strand
GGAAGGCAAATTGCCTCAAGGGTTTCAATGGAACAAAGAAGCCAGAGGACCATTTGGTATGGAATGGCAAACCGAGAAAGGCGAGTTTTCCTCTTTCATTCGTGATTATAATTACGGAACAAGATTTTACCGCATTGTATTAAAAACCTACAGCGATATTCGTTGGGTGGGTGCGCCACCATCAGACATTGGTAAGTTTGGGGGTGATACAGACAATTGGGTTTGGCCAAGACACACAGGGGATTTTTCTGTATTTCGAATTTACGCAGGAAAAGACAACAAACCGGCCGCTTTTTCAAAAGACAATGTTCCTTACCAACCTTTGCATTCGCTTCCAATTTCATTCAAAAACAGAAAAGTGGGTGATTTTACGATGGTCTATGGATTTCCAGGACAAACGGAGCAGCATGTCGTTTCATCGTATTTGAAATTTATCATCGAAAAGGAACGTCCAGCTCGCATTCACATGCGTGATTTATCATTGAATGTTATCGATGCAGCCATGAAAGCTTCGGATTTAACGCGAATTCAATATTCAGCAAAACAAGCATCAATTGCTAACGCCTGGAAAAAATGGATTGGACAAATTGATGGTCTTAGAACCATGGACGCAGTAACTGTAAAAGTTGAGCAAGAAAGGGCTTATGTCGAAATGGCCAAAACCAAAGTTGAATGGAAAAAATATGCTGATGTTGTTGACAAAATGAATGACTTGGTTGCCGCTAAATCGGATTTGGAATTTCAATATGCGATGGGTGCCGAGTATCTGTCTTATGGTCCGGAATATTTTAAATTAGCAAGAGGGTTGAATGACTTAATTACCAATTATTCAAAATACAAGGAAAAAGGGGAATTGAATTCGGTAATTGAAAAGCTTAAAACGGGCGCTGAAGGGTTTTTTAAAAATTATGATGAGAAAGTGGATCAACAAATCTTTGAATTATTGACCTATGAGTATTTAAAACAAATTAATCAACTTCAAAATTATAAGAATGAGATAGGTATTAAATCACTAACAGATGTTATCTATTCAAAATCAGTCCTTACGAACAAAGAGCGATACTTTGCTTTTCTTAATAAGTTCAATGAAAAAAGTCTTGCGAAACTTAAAAAAGATTTCGGATTCA
Source organism: Crocinitomicaceae bacterium (assembly GCA_049239885.1). Classification (GTDB taxonomy): domain Bacteria; phylum Bacteroidota; class Bacteroidia; order Flavobacteriales_D; family Crocinitomicaceae; genus UBA952. The sequence continues at coordinate 2,124 of JBMLTP010000232.1, read as the reverse complement.
ATTTTTATAATGGTCGAATTTCAACCTTTCGAAACGAGGTTATCCCGGGGTATCAGAATTATTCAGCTGAAATGAATAATTTGCTTCAAGTTTATGTGGAAGGAAAATTTGTGATGTTTCCGAACGACAAGCATTGGCCGGACGCGAATTCAACTTTACGCATTACTTACGGTCAATTGGAAGGTTCGGCTCCAACGGATGGAATGATGTATACCGAACATACAACTTTGGATGGAATTATCGCGAAATACAATTCAGGAAATCCAGATATGGAATTGCTGCCGCGCATGTTGGAATTGCACAAAGCGAAAAATTACGGACCATATGCGCAAGGTGATGAATTGTGGGTTTGCTTTACGGGTTCAAATCACACCACAGGTGGAAATTCGGGTTCTCCCGTTTTGGATGCAAATGGACATTTGATGGGTCTAAATTTCGATAGAACTTGGGAAAGTACAATGAGCGATTACATGTTTGATGCGAGCCGTTGTCGCAATGTTGTGGTGGATATTCGCTACGTAATGTGGGTAATGGATATTTACTCCGGTGCAAAACACTTGGTCGATGAAATGAATTTAGTGAAAGAATAAATTTATATTTGTCCGATAAATTAATTGCTTTACAGAATAATGAGAAATTTTTTCATCTTTTTATCCCTTTTTCTTTCGTTTCAATCATCAGTTTTTGCAACAAAAGACCCAATTAACGCCACAAAAAAAATAAAAGGTTATTTAGTTGACTACAAAACGAAAGACGAAGTTGATGAAGTTGAGGTGAAATTGAAATCTCTAGTAACAGGCAAAATTTACACAACCAAAACCAATGAGAATGGCGTTTTTGAATTCAAAAATGTTCCAATTGGTAAAAATATGTTGATTCTAACAGACAAGGACTATCGCCCTGATACCTTGAAAGTTTTCGAAACCAATGCCAAGGAACATTTAATTCATTACACATTTAGTCAAGAGCAACCTTTTACAGCAAACCTCAAAGTTTCTTGGATGTTCAATTGGGGTGATCGAACAGTTACCGAAAATGGTAAAACCTTTGTTAAGGAGCATTACTGGTCGCACGTTATGGCCAAAATTATTTTAGGAATCTATACCGCTTGTTTGATCTTGATATTTTACTACAGTTGCGTTCAAATGAGTTTAGCGGTTGCCTACGTTCGAAATCGCAAGAAAAGAAAAGCAGAGCAAATTCCAACTTACAACGAAGCCACAACGCCAAAAGTAACCGTTCAATTGCCGATGTTCAACGAAATGTATGTCGCCGAGCGTATAATTGAAACAGTCGCTGAGTTTGACTATCCAAGTGATCGATTCCAAATTCAAGTTTTGGATGATTCTACGGATGAGACAAAAGACATTATCGCAGCGAAAGTAGCTGAGGTTGCTACTAGAGGAATCAACATTCAACATATTCACCGAGTGGACAGAACCGGTTACAAAGCAGGGGCTCTTGATGCGGCTATGGATCGCGTGGAAGGAGAGTTCATTGCAATTTTTGATGCGGATTTCGTTCCAGATAAAGATTTCTTAAAGCGAACAATGCCTTATTTCATTGAAGGAATTGGGGTAGTTCAAACGCGCTGGGGACATTTGAATAAAACCTATTCACTACTGACTGAGCTTCAAGCATTTGGGTTGAATGGACATTTCGCAATCGAACAAGGAGGTAGAAATGTATCTGAGCATTTTATTAATTTCAATGGTACTGCGGGTGTATGGAGAAAAACGTGCATCGAAGATGCTGGAGGTTGGGAACACGATACAATCACTGAGGATTTAGACTTGAGTTATCGAGCTCAAATGAAAGGGTGGAAATTCAAATACTTAGAAGATGTAGAATCACCTGCTGAATTACCAATCACCATGTCCGCTTTGAAAAGTCAACAGCATCGTTGGATGAAGGGTGGAGCAGAAGTATTCGTAAAAATGTGGAAAAGCCTTGTGAAATATCCAGGGTTAAAATTCTCTGATCGTTTGCATGGATTGGCACACTTGTTCAACTCATCTGTTTTCGTTTTCATTTTAATTCTTTCACTTTTGAGTTTGTGTGTACTTCACATTAAAGATTCGTTTTCAGATTTGAATTTCTTGATTCAATTTGGTTCGTTCTTCA
>JBMLTP010000231.1:0-6222 GCA_049239885.1 Crocinitomicaceae bacterium | reverse complement strand
TTTACCTCTGCCCCATTGCAATCCCGATAAAAAACTAATTGAAACACAAAAGAATTTCCTCCAGCGCATGTGTAGGTCAATTCGCCCCCCATTGCGTGAGAGGCGTATAACTTAACATAAATCAATAAAAAAAACGCAAGAAAGAAAATCCTCTTCATTATTTCAATAACGTAACCTAATACAAAGTATTATAACGAGAATTTTAAAAGAAAGTTGCTAACCGACCGAAATGATATTTAGGGTGTCCCATGCTAAATATTTACGAGCAATTTCGCGCAATTCCATTGGTTGAATTGTTCTAATTTTATGAATGTAACGATTATAAAATTCCAAATCCATTCCATGATTCTGAACACCTAGAAATAAATCCATCGTTGCGTAAGGTCCATCAGCGCTTTTCAATATTTGTCCAAGCAAATAACTTCGAACCAATTCAAGTTCTTGTTCATCAATTAAATCGGTCTGCAGAATTTCAACTTCTTTTCGAATTTCATCGATTGTTTTCTCAGTGAATTCGGATCCAACTTCAGTAGCAATAATGAAATACCCCGCATGATTTAATTCGCTTACAAATGACCCAATTCCATAGGTGTAGCCCTTATCCTCTCGGATATTTTTCATCAATCTACTACCAAAATAATCCCCAAGAATCGTATTAAGAATCGTAAATGAAATATAATCCTCATGCTCCTTATTGAAAAGCAATTTTCCAATTCGAATCGCAGTTTGAATGGCGTCTTTCTTTTCCAAGTGAATTCTACTTGGTTGGCATACAAAATCTTTTTTAAAATTGGGGACTTGATTTATAGCCCATTTTTTCGATTGGCTTAAAATACTGCTCACATCACTTTGCGGGATATCTCCAACTAAAACAATTTTCACCAAACCTTTCCTGTAAAATTGTTCGAAAAAATCAACGATTTCCGATCGCGACAAGTTATCAAAATCTTCCACATTTGCGAATCTACCATAATCGGTTTGATCAAAAAGAGACTTTTGAAATGCTCTTTGGGCTAAAACACCCACTTTTTCAAGACTAACCTGTAATTTTTGCTTTCTTTCATTGATTATTTCCTCGAATTCTGATTGGGGAAACACAACAGAGTCCATTGCCTCTTCAAAAATCCGGAAAATGCGAATCATTTGTTCGTTCAATCCATAAAAAGAAACAACAGCATGCTCATGAGTTACGCTGATATCATGATACGCGCCTTCATCGTCAAGTTGATTGTGAAAAGTGGTTGAATCCTTCTCATGTGAACCAGAAAAAAGCATTCCAGCTGTAATTGACGCCACTAAACTTTTCGATCTGATGGTTCCTGCATCGAAATAAAAATCCAATCGGGCAGTCGCATTAGGAACATCATTAATCCAAAAAAACGGAACATTTTCAGTAACTTTTTGAAATTTCGGATAAATGAATTTTACCTCCTCTACTTCTTTTATATCTGGAGCAATAGTTCTATCAAGCATCTTTGATTGATTTAATTTTCAAAAGGGAACAATTTTCTTTTTGGAGAATTTCTTCGGCAACTAACCGCAATGCGCTCGGGGTAATAGACTGATAAATAAGATGTTCTTCATTCACACCATTCGCGTCACCCAACAATTCGAAGAAACATAAATTCATTGCTCGATTCAATAAACCTTGCTCTTGAAATTCTCGAGCGGTTCTTATTTTTATTTTCAAACGATCCAATTCATTATCGTCAATTTCGGTTTTCCTTACCTCCTCCAAAAAATTCCAAAAAGTTTGATCGAACTCTTCAAAACTTACACCATCATTCAATTTACCTGTAATTACAAATAATCCATCATCCAATGATCCCGTAATGTATGCCGTAATGTCAGAAACGAGTTGTTTTTCTTTTTTTAATTTAAGATTCAAGTGTCCTGATTTTTCGCGACCTAAAGCATCACTTAAAACGTCTGATACATAATATTTTTCATTTTTACGCTCCGACATTTTGAAGGCGTAGTAAAAAGCATTAGCTGGCACCTTGCGTTCAACCTCCAACTCCCGAAACTCTTTTTGTTTTGGCTCCATAGGCAATATTCGAGGTGGTTTTTTACCAGAAGGAATAGCTCCAAACCAATGAGAAACGCGATTTTTTACATATTCCAATTCGAAGTTTCCTGCTAAACAAAGAATTGCATTGGAAGGATTATAAAAACGTTTAAAAAAAGCTCTGACATCGTCCATTTTTGCATTTTCGATGTGACTGACCTCTTTCCCAATAGTCGCCCATTTGTATGGGTGTTTTTTGTAAGCCAAAGGCCTTAGAAGTAACCAATCGTCACCATAAGGCTGATTTAAATAGCGTTGTTTAAATTCTTCAATTACCACTTGGCGTTGAACCTCAAGACTCTTGTCCGTAAATGAGAGGGATAGCATTCTGTCACTTTCAAGCCAAAGAGCCGTGTCTAAATTATTTGCAGGTAACGTATCATAATAATTAGTAATGTCATTTGAGGTGAACGCATTGTTATCACCACCGGCTTTTTGCAATTCCGAATCAAATTCAGGAATATTAATAGAGCCCCCAAACATCAAATGCTCGAATAAATGTGCGAAACCGGTTTGTTCCTCCGATTCGTCCCTTGCACCAACATCATAAAGTAGATTAACTACTGCCATTGGCGTAGAAACATCTTTATGGAAAATAACTTTTAATCCGTTATCTAATTCAAAACGATCAAAATGTATCATTAAAATTGAAATTTAGCTGTTTGTTGTTCTTCCAATGCGGCCCTATATTCATCAATTATTTCGCGAACGACATCTTTCGCATGCATAACATTGGGAATGAGAGAAGCAACTTGGCCAATCTCCAATTCCCCATCAATCAAATCTCCTTCAAACATTCCCTTTTTCGCGCGCCCTCTTCCGAGAACTTCCTTCAATCCATCCGTTCCTACGTTTGAATCATAGGCGGTTTCTACTTTTTTATAAAATTCGTTTTTAATTAGACGAACAGGAGTAAGCTCTTTTAGTGTCAGAATAGTTTCTCCTTCCGGAAGATTAACAATTCGATCCTTAAAATTTTGATGAGCACTTGATTCATGAGTGGCAACAAAACGACTACCAATTTGAACGCCATCGGCTCCTAGGTTCATAGCAGCAAGCATTGCCCTACCCGTTCCTATTCCACCAGCAGCAATCAAAGGAATTTCTATCTCACTGGCTACTTTTGGAATCAAACACATGGTTGTCGTTTCGTCTCTTCCGTTATGACCTCCCGCCTCAAATCCTTCAGCAACAACTGCTTCAACACCAGCGTCTTGAGCCTTCAGAGCAAATTTCAAACTTGAAACAACATGAACTACTTTAATCCCGTTAGATTGTAAATGAGAAGTCCAAGTCTTGGGATTGCCCGCTGATGTAAAAACAATTGGCACCTTGTGTTTAATGATAGTTTCAATATGTTTATCAATGTCTGGATATAACATCGGTAAATTGACGGCAAATGGTTTCGAAGTAGCGTTTTTACATTTTATGATTTGATCATCTAAGACTTCAGGATACATTGAACCTGAACCAATTATTCCTAGTCCACCAACATTGGAAACGGACGAGGCCAATTCCCATCCCGAACACCAAATCATACCAGCTTGAATAAGTGGGAATTCTATGCCGAAAAGTTCAACAATTCGATTTTTCATAACCGTATTTTGCTTTTAAAATTAAGTATTTATCTCAATCTAATATTGATTTTTTAGTAACATTAATTTTACGTATTTTCGTAGAAAATTAAAGAAATGCCGTTAATCCGTTCATTATTTTTGATATTCTTTATTTCTTATCTGCACAATTCATTATCTCAAAATCACCACAAGCATAATAATGCAATTGAACACAAACAAAATCATGCGATTCAAGTAGGTGGTAATTTAATTGAAAATAAAGGTCAATGGCCCCAAGGAGTATTGTTTAATACAAAAATGGACGGTGGGAAAGTATGGTTTCAGCAACACAAAATGATTTATCATCTGCAGGACTATTCTGCGATGCACGAGGCTCATGCGATGCAAAACCCAAGTTTTACAATTGATGAAGTCAAGCAGACTGTTGTGCATGTTAATTTTCTTGGTTCAAATAATGTTACTGAAATCGAAAAAACGGGGAAATCTCAAACGTATTTCAATTTCTTTAAAGGCAATGACCAATCCAAATGGACTTCAGATGTGCATGGTTATGAAACGTTCACACTGAAGAACTTTTATAACGGAATCGATTTTAAAGCAAGTTCAAAAAATTCAGAACTAAAATATGAATTGTTGGTGAAGAGCAATTCTAATCCAGAGCAAATCAAAATTGAATATGCTGGTCAAGATAAACTTTTTATCGATAAGGATGGGAACTTGATTGTTGAAACTGCATTAGGAAAAGTAATCGAAAAGAAACCTTACGCATATCAAATCATCAATGGTAAACAGGTAGAAGTTGATTGTAAATTTAGTATTTCTGAACTATACGTAACCTTTAAGCTTGGAAAATATGACAAGTCAAAAGAATTGATTATCGATCCAACTTTAGTTTTTTCCACCTATGTAGGAGCTAATTCGGATAACTTTGGAATGACTGCAACATATGGTAATGACGGAAGTGCTTATTCGGGAGGAACAGTCTATGGAAATGATTACCCAAATCCGGATCCTCTTGCCTACGATATAAATTCAAATTTTACAGTTTTAAACGGCTCTTACGGAATAACCGATGTATTTATCTCCAAATATTCAGCTGATGGAACTCAAATGATTTGGGGAACTTTTGTGGGAGGAGGAAACAATAACCAAGGAACTGAAACTGTACATAGTATGATCTGTGATGCACAAGATAATTTGTATTTCTTTGGAGCAACCTCAAGCAGTGATTTTCCAACTACGCCGGGTGCATTTGATGTGACTTTTAATGGAGGAAACACTACTTACCTTACAAATTTCTACTATAACGGTGTTTATTTTCAAAATTTAGGCACGGATATATATGTTGCGAAATTAAGTACCAATGGACACACATTAATGGGCTCCACATTGGTTGGAGGAAATGGGAATGATGGAGTCAATTATGAACAAGGATCCTTACCATATGATGGAACAGCAGATTATATAGGATTGAATGCAAACTATGGAGACCAATCACGCGGCGAAATCATGTTGGATTCAAATAATAACATCCTGGTGGCATCTTGTACACGATCTACCAATTTCCCAACCGTTTCTCCTTTCCAGTCTGCATTTGGCGGTGTCCAAGATGGTGTGATTTTTAAATTGAATGCAAACTTTTCAAATCTATTATTTTCCTCATACTACGGAGGAACATCCCGAGATGCTTGTTATTCCGTTAAAGTGGATGGTTTACAAAATGTAATTTTCGCCGGTGGAACACAATCAAACAATCTACAGGGCATAGCAGGAACTTGGCAGACAACCTTTGGTGGTGGAACAGCGGATGGTTTTGTTGTTAAACTTCCTACTTCAGGAACTACAATAACAGCTGCTTCCTATGTTGGAAAAGGAGGCTATGATCAAATATTCTTTGTTGAATTAGATCGTAATGATAATATTTTTGTTTTAGGTCAGAGTGTAGGATCTGGAGCTGCAAATGGGACAGGGTATATACCTATAATCAATGCGAGTTATTCAAATGGCGTTAGTAATAACTTTATTATCAAGTTTAATCCTAGTTTAACTGCGATTATGAATTCAACTCGCTTCGGTAATGGTTCTTCGGCAATACATCTCTCTCCATCGGCATTTTTGGTTGACAATTGTGGAAACGTATATGTTTCAGGATGGGGAGCGAACATTCTACAATCAACACCACTTTCAGGAATGCCAGTTACATCAGATGCTTTTCAAGCTACACCGCCAGACGGATTTGACTTCTATCTTTTTGTTTTAAAAGGGAATTTCAATTCACTGTTGTATGCGACATATATAGGAGGTAATCAAGCAGATGAGCATGTTGACGGTGGGACTTCTCGCTTTGATAAAAACGGCATAGTTTACCAATCTGTTTGTGGTGGATGTGGTGGGTTTTCAGATTTCCCTACTTCACCCGGAGCGTGGTCTTCTCAAAATAATAGTTCAAACTGTAACAACATTATTTATAAATTCAGTACTGGGTTGATTCCAGTTGCGGATTTCATCCCCGATCAAACGGCAGGATGCGCTGATTTTACGGTTCAATTTCAAAACTTCTCCACTGATGATGATACG
>JBMLTP010000230.1:0-4384 GCA_049239885.1 Crocinitomicaceae bacterium | reverse complement strand
CTGACCGATGTATTCATCCAAATTAGTTGGACGCATGCGTTCGGCAAGTGGAGCACTTAGATTCATACTGTAAAGATAAGTTGAAAAATGGATCCAATTCTAAAATTGTTGTCCAAAGCAATTAATAGAAAGTAATTACTATTTTTGGTAATTCTTAAACTATTAATCAATTTTTTACTTTTGAAAATGAAGCATTTATTATCATTTATAGTTTGTTTATCGATAACAATTGGTTTTGGTCAATCATCTAATTCGTTGGTAAAATCATTACAAGATGGCCGATACACGTTAAGCGAGTCGGGAGCATCACATTTTGCAAAACTGTCCTTAGAATGTTCGGATAAATCGAGTCCACACTATTATTTTCACGCATTAAGAAAACCTGGTGATAAACAAGGACCCAAAGATTTATGGCCTTCATTTTATGGTTGTTATGACTGGCATAGTGGGGTACATAATCACTGGTGTATGGTAAAATTGCTAAAACTTTTCCCAACTATTCCAGAGGCTAAAGCATTGAAAGAAAAGCTTGAATTAAGTTTTTCAAAGGAAAATATTTTGGCTGAATTGAATTATGTTCGATCTCACGAAGAAGGATTATTTGAATTTCCATATGGTCAATCATGGTTGTTGAAAGTAGCTGATGAACTTAAACGTTGGGACAGCCCAGACGCAAAACGATGGTTGGAGAATCTGAAGCCACTTTCTGATTATATTGCCTTTGTTCATCTGAAGGTTTGGCCGCAGGTAAATGAGGTAAAACTTTCCGGAAGTCACGATAGCCCTGCAATGGGTCTGTCCTTTGCTTACGATTATTCTGTTAGTTTTAATAATAAAGCATTGAAGAAAGTAATTGTTGCCGCGGCTAAAAAATACTACGGCGATATGTCAAATGCACCAATCGTTAAAGAACCCTTTGATTATGATTTTATGTCTGCTTCGCTTTTAGTCAATGATTTAATGCGAAAAGTTCTTTCTGAAAAACAATATTGGGATTGGGTAAATAAATTTACTCCTGAATTATTTTCAATGAACAAGGTAAATGATGGCCTTAAAATTAAAAAGTCAGACAAACACGATGGTTATGAATCTCATTGGGATGGTTATCATCTTAACCGAATTTGGTGCTTGAACGGAATGTTAAAAACAATGTCAGAAGATAGATTAAATACCGATGTGAAAAAACTTTGGGTTATTCAAATGAACGACATGTGGAACTATGCGCAAGAAAGTATTGGAAAAGGAAACTACGACATTGATCATTGGTTGTCAAGTTTTTCAGTTTTCGCATTAGTTGGGTATGATTAATTCTATTGTGGTCTCGGGCAGCCTCCTCCTTTACCCAATTTTATAGTTACCATACCTCCACAGTAAACATACCAATCTTTTGTTGTTGAATTCCCGCGTTTACCAAAACGACTTCCATCCAAGCTTCTATTTGATAATGCGGCAGCCGTTGTTCCGTTAACTGAAGATAAAGCGGTTGGGTCAAGATAAGAATCGCTAGCAACATCATCCAAATAGTCTGTAAATGTTTTACGTATAGCTATATCTAAATTGAATGTAGCAAATTTCCCCAGGGATATTTTACCTCCAACGCCCAATGGAACACATAATTGTAAATTATTGTATTTTCGTTTTTTATTCAAAGAACTTCCTTGACCTTCTGTACCTATTTCATTTAGCTCGACAGTTTCACCATTGTAACTTGTAGTTGGATTCATATAAAACAATCCAATTTGAGTCAAGAAATAAAATGTTCCAAAATGGCGTTTATTTCCTATTTGAAATTGAGAATGATAAAATTCGATGCCTCCCGCAATTTCATGTATTTTCGACTGAAAATCTAAGTTACGATTGACTAAAAGTGGTTTGTCTGAATCTTTGTCATACGCTTCAATATTTCCCGCTGTATAATTAAAACGCAATGCCATTCTTGTTTGCCAGTTATAACGAAACATGAGTCCACCCGCTAGGTTGCTTTGATAAAATTGCTTCGAAGGATTGAGATCACCCAAATAATACATTTGACCTATATGAACACCCAATTCAGATCGAGACAAAAATGTAGATCGTTGCGCTTGGACTGAAAAGAATCCAAAAATCATTAGCAAAAGCAGATAGACTTTTTTCACATTCTAAAAACGTTCAATCAGCTAATTTATTACAGAAAAGAATTAAAATAACCTAATTAAGTAATTTATTAAGCAATTTTATGACCTCTTTTTCGCTCAGTTTCCTTCAAAAGAATTTTACGAATTCTTAAGTTTTTTGGAGTAATTTCAACGTATTCATCTTCTTGAATATATTCCAAACATTCTTCCAAACTAAATACTTTCGGCGGTGCTAAACGAACTTTATCATCAGAACCAGAAGCACGCATGTTCGTCAACTTTTTAGTCTTAGTTACATTCACACAAAGATCTCCAGCTCGGGAATTTTCTCCAATAACTTGACCTTCATAAATATCTTCATTTGGTGCAACAAAGAATTTCCCTCTGTCTTGTAAGTTATTTAATGAGAAGGGGATGGAAGTTCCTTGTTCCAAAGAAATCAACGATCCGTTTTGACGACCAGGAATTTCTCCTTTGTATGGTTGATAATCTAAGAATCGGTGGTTCATGATTGCTTCACCTGCTGTTTGCGTAAGCAAGTAATTTCGAAGACCAATGATTCCGCGAGAAGGAATTTCAAATGTGATAATCATACGTTCTCCTTTTGGAACCATGTTTTTCATTTCACCTTTTCTTTTGGTAACTGATTCTACAGCAGTCCCACTAAATTCTTCAGGTAAATCGATGGTTAATTCCTCGATTGGTTCGCATTTCACGCCATCAACTTCTTTGATAATTACTTGCGGCTGTCCAACTTGCATTTCATAACCTTCACGACGCATCGTCTCAATTAATACAGACAAATGCAAAACTCCACGACCGAAAACCATCCATTTGTCAGCTTTGTCCGTTTCATTAACACGCAAAGCTAGATTTTTCTCTAATTCTTTTTGCAGCCGATCAAAAATATGTCTAGATGTTACAAATTTCCCCTCTTTACCGAAGAAAGGTGAATCGTTTATGGAGAACAACATGCTCATCGTAGGTTCATCCAATTTTATGGTTGGAAGTGGTTCTGGATTTTCGGCATCACAAATTGAATCTCCAATTTCAAACCCTTCAATTCCTGTTATAGCACAAATGTCACCAGCTTGAACAGAACTTACTTTTCGACGCTCAATTCCGTCAAAAACAAATACTTCTTTGATTCGGTGTTTTTCTTGCTTGCCATCAGATTTTGAAATGATTATAGGCTGATTCTCATTAATTTCACCTCTTGAAAGTCTACCAATTGCGATACGACCTACATAAGAGGAAAAGTCCAAAGACGTAATCAGCATTTGTGTATTTCCTTCTTCAATTTTTCTTGGAGGAAAAAATTCCAGAATTTGATCAAGTAATGGAGCGATTGAATCCGTTGGTTTTTTCCAGTCTTCTGACATCCAACCGTTTTTTGCTGAACCATAAATGGTAGGAAAATCCAACTGCTCTTCGTTTGCATCCAATTCAAACATTAAGTCAAACACCTTCTCATGAACTTCATCAGGCGTACAATTTTCTTTGTCCACTTTATTGATTACCAATAATGGTTTGATTCCCATAGAAAGAGCTTTTCCAAGTACGAAACGCGTTTGTGGCATTGGTCCTTCGAAGGCATCAACTAACAAACAAACCCCATCAGCCATGTTCAAGACACGTTCGACTTCACCACCAAAGTCGGCGTGACCAGGGGTGTCAATGATGTTGATTTTTGTTCCTTTGTAGGTTACGGATACGTTTTTAGATACGATTGTGATTCCTCGTTCACGCTCCAAATCGTTATTATCCATGATTAATTCACCCGTTGGACGATCACGTTCATTCAAAACACTTCCAGCCTCAATCATTTTGTCAACCAATGTCGTTTTTCCGTGGTCAACGTGTGCGATAATCGCTATATTTCTAATTTCCATTTTTAATCTTGATTAATTCTTCTTTCAATTTATTTCCCACTTCTTCTTCGGTCGCCTCCGCCACCTGATGGTTTGCGATCTCCACGATTTCTATCTCCACCAAAGCTTGATTTACCTCCTGAAAAGCCACCGCTTTTGAATCCACCGCCGCCAGAAGAACTTCTTCCGCCTCCTGATGAGCTTCTTCCTCCACCAGAAGAACTTCGGTCTCTACCTGAAAAACCACTTCCTGATTTAGAATCTCCACCAAAACGTCCACGTCCTCTGTTTCCTTCGGATCTTCCACCACCGCCACCGCTTTGTTTAGCAGTAGTTACTTCAATCGAAACTTCGTGTCCTTCGAAATTGGCTCCGTTTACGTTTTTAAGAATTTTCTCA
>JBMLTP010000229.1:0-19234 GCA_049239885.1 Crocinitomicaceae bacterium | reverse complement strand
TTCATCACACATTACTTGGTTGACCTTAAGTCCAGAAATTCTACCCAAGGATAACATCGATGAAATTCTGAAGCTCGATTTAATATCCATTTTCAATATTGAAAATTCTCAATATGACATTGCTGTGAATTTGGACAAGGATAAAGAGGCATGCATTCTTCTGAAAAATGTCAGTGCAACGAACAAATTCGGATACACTTGGGGAAATGGTCATATTGCGCCAGCGACTGAAAAGGCAGAGCATAAATTATTGACTGGTTATTTTGATGATTTATCAAAATCAAATACAAAAAATTACATCCAAGAGATCTTTGAGATTTGTCATTTTGAATTTAATGGCGAAGATTATCAGATAAACCTAAATCAGACATTGAGTGCATCATGGAATGAAAAGCTCAATCATTTAACGGAAGGAAAAAAGATTGTTGGTCTCAATACGGGTTGCGGTCCACGTTGGAATACGCGCCTTTGGAAGGACGAATATTGGATGGAAACAGCGATTCAATTGAAGAATCAGGGTTACTTTCCTATGTTCTTGGGTGGTGAACTTGAGCACGAAAAAAACCAAAGTCTAAGTCAGAAAGCAAATGTATATTACCCCGGACATTTTTCCTTGGAAGAGTTCATCGCTATGACCAACGCCTGCGATACGATCATTACGCAAGTAACGATGATGATGCACATTGCAACTGCTTTGAAAAAGAAAATGGTCTTAATGAATACTATTTTTAATCCGTATGAGTTTGAGTTATACGGTAGGGGATTAATTATTGGTCCTGAAAAAGGTTGTGATTGCTACTATGGAAACTCCTGTGTTCATATTGAACCGTGCATGCTCTCTATTATACCAGATCAAGTTGTTCAGGCGGTTCAAAAATTGAGTCTTTAATGAAAATAGTCTTTTTATCGACTTTTTATCCGTTTAGGGGAGGAATAGCCCAATTTAATGCCTTGCTTTACCGTGAAATGGAAAAGAAGAATGAGGTTGAGGCGATTACCTTCAAACGACAATATCCAGCGCTTTTATTTCCTGGAAAAACACAAATGGTTTCCCAAAATGACATTGCGGATCACATTCCTTCGAAACGATGGTTGGATTCAATTAATCCTTTTACCTATTTCACCACGGCTCTTAAAGTTAAAAAACTCAATCCTGATTTAATAATTACCAAATATTGGATGTCTTTCTTTGCTCCTAGTTTAGGTTTTGTGCTGGGAATGCAATCAAAAAAGACAAAACGAATCGCCATTTTGGACAATGTTATACCGCATGAAAAACGGTTCTTCGATCATGCATTTAATCGTTATTTTTTGAAGAGAAATGATGGATTTATTGCCATGTCCGAAAAAGTTCAAAAAGACCTGTTTCATTATTTACCGAAAGCCAAATGCTTGTTGATTCCTCATCCAATTTATAATCAATTTGGAGAAAAATTAAGTCGAAATGAGGCGCTTTCAAAACTTGGAATAGAAAAACATTTTGATAAAAAAATTCTCTTGTTCTTTGGAATTATTAGGGATTATAAAGGATTGGATGTCTTGCTGAAATCACTTACTGATCTCGATGAATCCTATTTTCTTGTTGTCGCTGGAGAGGTTTATGGATCTTTTGAAAAATATGAGAAAATCATCACTGAATTGGGTCTGAAGAATAGAATAGCGTTGTTTAACAATTACATAGACGATTCGGATGTGAAAAATTATTTTTCAGCAGCTGATGTTTGTATACTTCCCTACAAATCAGCAACTCAAAGTGGAATTACTAATATTTCATATCATTTCGAATTGCCAATTATTGCCACAAATGTTGGTGGTTTGGCGGAAACAATCATCCACGAAAAAACAGGATTAATTGTCGATGAGGTTTCTGAAAAAGCGCTTGCAAATTCAATTAAGAGTTATTTTCAGAATTATGACTCGAATACAATGGCGAGTGAAATAAAACGTATAAATGAAGAAAATAGTTGGGAGAATTTCTCAGAACGGCTGTTGGATTTTAGTCAAAAATTGAATTGATTCAGTATTTATATTCCAAACTATTTTTTAAATACACCTTTTAAAAGTTGACTTTCAGGAATGTAAATTCTATATTTGCACCCTTAATTTCAATTATAATACTAGAATTATGCGTTTAAAGGGATTCTTTTGGTTTCTAACTATCACATTAATAGTGGTTTGCGTTTACCAGCTTTCATTCACGTGGGTTGCTACAAACGTTGAAAATGACGCTGAGAAAACGGCAACAGCTATTGCAAATCAATTTAAAAAGAAAGCAGCTGAAACGGGAGATAGTACAGCCGTTTATGGTGTTACAATTCATTTCGACTCACCTGAAGGTTTCGAATTAGCCAAGGCTTCCATAATGAATAATATTTTGAAGGATAAAAGCGAAGGAGATCAAGGTGTTTATCCAATTATTGGTTCCAGTTTTAAAGTTGTTAAAAAACGGTCACTTGCTTTTGGTTTGGACTTAGTTGGTGGAATGAGTGTGACGTTGGAGATTTCGATTCCGGAATTGGTTAAAAGTCACGCCAAGAACCCACGCGATTTGAAGTTTGTAAAGCCATTTGAAAAAGCTGTTTATATTCACAATTCAAAAGGGGGTGACTTTTTATCTACGTTTATTGATTCCTACAAAAAGGATAATGGAAACTTACCTTTGAGTTATGCGCTGAAAGGGGAGGGCTTAGGAATTAAATCAACCGATACTGAAGTAGAATCATATTTTAGAAAATTGGTTGCTTCATCATTGGATGGTGTTGAACAAATTATGAGTCGTCGTATAAATCAGTTCGGTGTAGCTCAACCAAATATTCAAAAAGACCTTACATCAAATCGTCTTTACATTGAACTTCCTGGTGTTCAGGATGAAAATACGGTTGCTCAAAAATTACAATCCACGGCAAACCTTGAGTTTTTTGAAACATACACAATGAGTATGATTCAAACACAATGGGCTGAAGCTGCAACTATTTCTCTTCGCGATGAAGTTAATGTTGACGAGCTATTAGCTGAGACTGACTCCACTTCTTCTGACTCTACAAAAGTTGATTCCTTGAAGAAAAGCGATGAGACGTTATCTCTTACAAATAATGCCGGCCAGAAAAAAGGTTTAGCACAATTACTTCAGTCTCGTGGTAATATGGATTTTGAAATGGGTTTTGCTTTTGCAGATGACAAACCTGAAAATAATGACAAGGCTAAGATTGATGAAATCCTTAAGCGCAAAGATGTAATGTCAGTTTTTCCTCCAGATTTAAAATTCATGTGGTCTGCACAACCGGAAGAAGTAAGCGAGAAAATCAAAAAGAAAGCCTACATATTATACGCTTGTCGTGTTCCTGAAGGAGGAAAAGCGCGCGTGAATGGTTCTCATATTGATAAAGCTCAAACAGGCTACGATCAGCGTGATGGTAAAATCACTGTTAACTTGGAGATGACTCCTGACGGAGCGGATGAGTGGGGTAGAATGACATCTGAAAACAAAGACCGTATTGTAGCGATTACAATGGATAACGTTGTTTACAGTGCACCTCGAGTTATCAATGCAATCACAACTGGAAGTACTCAAATTTCTGGAAACTTTACATTTGAAGAGGCAGAAGACCTTGCTGGACTTTTGAATGGTGGAGCACTTCCTGCACCTTGTGTGATAAAGGAATTACAAAAAGTTGGTCCAACAATCGGTAAGGAAAACTCACGAGCAGGATTGATTTCATTTGCTTTCGCATTCTTGGCGGTTCTTATTTACATGTATTTCTACTACGGAAAAGCAGGTTTAGCAGCGAATATCGCTCTGACAGTAAACGTTGTATTAATCTTTGGATGTCTTGCTTCTTTTGGAGCAGTATTAACGTTAGCAGGTATTGCAGGTATCGTTTTAACAATTGGAACGGCGGTGGATGCGAATATCTTGATATTTGAACGTATTCGTGAGGAACAAAATCGAGGATTAGACACAGCCGCATCTGTGGAGGTAGGTTTCAAAAAGGCTTTACCTTCAATAATTGATGCGAACGTAACACACTTATTAGTTGCGATTATTCTAAAAATATTTGGAACAGGCGAAATTGAGTCATTCGCTACAACCTTGATCATCGGTATTTTCACTTCGATGTTCTCTGCAATTATCATTTCTGAATTAATCATCCATTCGTGGTTGGCGAAAAATCAACCAATTTCATTCAATACAAACTACTCAAAAGGTTTATTCCAGAATTTCAAGTTTGATTGGGTTGGCAAAAGAAAGTATTTCTATATTTTCTCAATTACAGTAACGATACTTGGGGTTGTGAGCTTATTTACTCGAAGTTTGAAACAAAGTGTTGAATTTACTGGAGGAAGAACGTTTGTTGTGAAGTTTGATAAGAAAGCTGATATCGAATACATCAGAGGTAATCTATCAAAAGTGTTCGTGGAAAATAAAGAAGTAGCATCCATCGATTTAAAAACAAAATCCAACGATTACAACGTGGAAATCATCACTAACTATTTATTGAAGAAAGATGGTGCAAACGAAGAAGTAAATAAGAAATTAAACGAGGGATTAACTGCTTGTAAAGATCGTATGGGTAATTACCAAGTTGTAGAATCAAGAAGTATCGCTGCATCTATATCCAGTGAGTTGTGGACTTCTTCTGCAATTGCTATTTCGTTGTCTTTGGTTGCGATTTTTGCCTACATTTTATTGCGATTCGGTCACTGGCAATACTCAATCGGCGCGATTGTAGGTTTGGCACATGATGCCTTCTTCGTAATATCCATTTTCTCCTTGTTGCATGGTTACTTGCCGTTCAGTTTGGATGTGAACCAAGCATTTATTGCAGCGATTCTAACGGTTATTGGATATTCAATGAACGATACTGTAATCGTTTTCGACCGTATACGTGAAAACTTACGCAAGAGCGGGCCAGATGATCACCACTACAAAATCATCAATGATTCGTTGAATACAACACTGAGCAGAACGTTCAATACATCCATGATTCTATTTGTGGTTGTATTAATCATGTTCATTTTCGGTGGGCCGGCAATCAAAGGATTCTTGTTTGCACTATTGGTTGGAGTAATCATAGGAACTTACTCTTCCTTGTGTGTAGCGACGCCAATCTTAATTGATTTCTCTAAGCGTCTAAAAGCTTAATAAAAGATAAATGTATTTTAAAAGCTGTCAGAAATGGCAGCTTTTTTGTTTTTTATTTTTTCTTGAAGGAATTAAGAAAATCAAAAGCTAAACCAAGAATAACAAATAACACTACAATAATAGTAAGGATAATACCTTTATTTGTAAGCTGAAAACCTCCATTTGCATCGAACTCATTGTTTTTCCCGTAAAGAAAACGTACAACTAAGAAAATACCTGCTAAAACGAATGATATCCACTTTAATGTCTTTGAATAGGTGATAAGTGATTTCAAATTAAGCCAAAGTTTTATCTTTTCTGATTCAATTCAGAAAATGCGTTAATTCTTTCAACTAAGCTATTCGCATAATCCACAGTTAAATTTCCAGAAATCTGAGCACGACCAGTTGAAATGGAGTTAGTAACTATTGGCGCAAAAATAACTTTACCGTCAAGTGTTAGAGCAATCATTCGTGATATATTCATAGTGGTCATCTCAGCCCATTTATCTCTTCCGCGATAGGTCATTTCAATATCAATAGTAATCCTTCCAGAATTATCGTCATAGCCTGTAGTGGTATGTTTTATTTCTTTTCCACTCAAATAGGGCTCATTATTTTCAGGAATTCGAATAGCATATAGAATATATCCTTTTTCCTTTACAAAATTACCTAGCACTTCCATTTCTGAAGACCAAATAAATTTGAGATTCTTAGGGAATACGCCGATAACATCCTTTCTTTTTAACAAAGATTCAACTTTTGATTTGTTTTCCTTTGAAGCAGAACCAATTGCATATTCTCCATATGGTCTAATT
The DNA here is from genome assembly GCA_049239885.1 of Crocinitomicaceae bacterium. GTDB lineage: Bacteria > Bacteroidota > Bacteroidia > Flavobacteriales_D > Crocinitomicaceae > UBA952. The sequence goes on along the minus strand of JBMLTP010000229.1, from coordinate 13,295 downwards.
AAGTCAGATAATCCTTTCTGAATGGAAACCGTGGAACTTGAGCTAGAATTTGATTTTTGAACTAATGAATCCTTCAATTCTAATTCTTTTCTACTTGAAATTAAAGATGCCTCCTGCCATTCTGTTAATATTTCACTTGCAAAGTAAGTTTCATAGAATTCTACGTTTCCAGGTTTAGTTGTCTCCTTGTCAGTTGAGCAACCCAAAATATTGATTATAAAGGAAAATATGACAAATGCAGTTATTGGTTTGAAAAAGTTCCATATCATATTAAATCGTTTTAGTTAAACTTAAAATGTTTTTAGTTAGTGTAAATCTAGTATTAATTGTCAAATTAATTGATATAGCTATAGAAATGAGGTATTTAGCTGTTTATGTTATTTTTTTATTACGATGCTTTTATAAGGTTTTTTTGGGTCATATTTTATTTTCAATTTTTCATTCTTATTAATGCATACTTGTGTTATAAGATTTTTATTTTCTATGCTATTTGGAATAATGTCTTTTGATTCATATTGAGTATCCCTAACCGAATATTTAAATTTGACTTCATACGAATGGACAATTATTTGATTGCCAACTTCAGTCATACTAATTGTTTCATTTGACTTCACATCTATTAAAATTGCCTCTGTACTTTCACTAAAGTTTTTTGCCTCAACTTTTCTTTTCCAATCCGGATAAAAGAACACGAAAATAATTCCCAATGCCAAGATTATAAAAACGAAAAAAGTTCTTCTTTTCGATTTCCAGTCCCAAAAAATCCAATCTCTTATTTTATTCATTTATTAAAATAATTCTAATTCGCCTACTTCATAATGAAGGATTCAATAGCCAGAACTCTAAATTAACAAAAATCAACTCCAAACCTGTGTTCCTTCAGAGCAGTTCTTGCAGATATCAATTTCTTGTCTGTTTTTTAAAATCGCTTGACGAAAAGCTCGGTATTTATCTGATTTCCAAATGAATTTAAAGGAACTATTAGTGATGTTACCCAAAACATGCTTGGCATCCTTATCGAAGCAACATGGAACTACTTTTCCATCCCAGGTAAAAACGCTTCCAGACCACATACGCCAACAGTGATTCCCCGGATTACCTTTGATTTTATAAGTTCCATCTTTTTGTCTGATGTAACGGGAATATTTTTCATTTTCAGGCATCAAGGAATTTCCATGTTCGTAATCGTAAAGTTGAGCCGTTTTGATTCGAACTTCGTCAATTCCTATTTCATTCGCTAATTCAAATACTTGTGGAATTTCATGCTCATTGGGTTTCACAGCCAAGAATTGAAAAATCAAATGAGGAGTTGCTGATTGCAATTTTCTTTTAGCCAAAACCAATTTTTTACTTGCCTCAATAACTTTCGATAAGTTTCCGTGAACGCGATATTGTTCGTAGGTTTCTTGCGTCATCCCATCTATGGAAATAATCAAACGATCCAACCCAGATTGAACAATTTCTTCAGCTTTTTGCTCGTCGATAAAATGAGCGTTTGTAGAAGTTGAGGTATAAATTTTAGCTTGCTTCGCTTGTTTGATGAGGTCGAGAAATTGTGGATGTAAAAACGGTTCCCCTTGAAAATAGTAGTTGATGTAAAACACGCTTTGTTTGACCTGCTTCAACATGTTTTGATGAAGATTCAAATCGATTTTTCCGGTTGGACGTGTAAATTGTTTCAATCCACTCGGACATTCTGGGCATCCCAAGTTACATGCCGTTGTCGGTTCAATACTCAAGGAAGCTGGATAGCCAAAAGTTATTTCTCGTTTTGAAAATCTTGAGATGTAGTAACTGATTCGAAGCAGAAATAAATTCCAAACCCGGAAAATGGTGAGGTGTCTGAGAATGTTTTTCGAATCTTGAAATCGAGACATGTTACGAAATTAGCTTATTTCAATTCAAAAATTACGCTTTCACAATCTTTGTTCATTTCTTTCTTTTCAAGTCAATTCGTTTTTCTCGGGGAAACAAATATCTTTGTTTACATTCAAACGCTATGCAAGTTATTCTAGATCATCGGCAAATCGACCAGAAAATCACACGTCTTGGACACCAAATTCTCGAAAATTGTTTTGAAGAACAGACTGTTTTCATCGGAGGAATTGTTGGAAATGGTTCCATTTTAGCAAAGAAATTATCAGAAATCATTCGCGCAAATTCCAACATCGAAGTGGTTTATTTTGAAATCGAAGTTAATAAGGAAGAGCCTTGGAGTCAGCCAATTCAATTGAGTATCGATCAAAAGACCTTGAAAAAAGGATTTATCATTTTGGTTGATGATGTGGTAAACTCAGGAAAAACAATGCAATACGCGCTTATGAAATTCTTGGAACAAGCAACGAAAGCAATTAAAACTGTCGCTTTGGTTGATCGTCAGCATCGAAATTATCCGATTAAAACTGATTTTATTGGTTTGCGCTTGTCGACGACCTTGAAGGATCGAATTGAGATTGAAATGAAGTCTTCAGAAATGAAAGCGTATTTGGTTTAAACTATAAAAATCGAATTGAATGAAACGAATTACGGAATCTAGCTCGAATTACAATGACCTTGAAAAAATGGCTACAAGCGAATTGTTGCGAAATATAAATTGCGAAGATCAATCCGTTCCGTTGGCTGTTGAAAAAGAGATTCCTGCGATACAAGCATTTGTGGAGGCTTGTTACCAGCGAATGAAAAATGGAGGAAGGTTGTTTTACATGGGTGCAGGAACGAGCGGTAGACTTGGAATTGTTGACGCAAGCGAATGTCCCCCAACGTTTGGAATTGAGCATGGAATTGTAGTTGGAATTATCGCTGGTGGAGATACTGCTATTCGTCGCGCGGTTGAATTTGCGGAAGATGATCGGGAACAAGGTTGGAAAGATTTGGTGGAATACAACATCAATAAAAACGATACCGTGGTTGGAATTGCTGCGTCTGGAACCACGCCTTATGTTTTGGGAGCCTTAGAAAAAGCCAAATCGGAAGGAATTTTGACCGGTGGGATTTCATGTAATCCGGATTCACCACTTGCCAATCTTGCTGATTTCCCAATGACGCCAGTTGTTGGACCTGAATTTGTAACAGGAAGCACGCGCATGAAGTCGGGAACGGCGCAAAAGCTCGTTTTGAACATGATTTCCACTTCTTTGATGATTAAATTAGGTCGCGTTAAAGGAAATAAAATGGTCGATATGCAGTTGAGCAACAACAAATTGGTTGATCGTGGAACACGAATGGTTGCTGATGAATTGAAAATTGATTACGATTTAGCCGCGGAACTACTCCAAAAAAATGGTTCCGTTCGAAAGGCGGTGGATTACTATAAAAGTTTAAACAAATGACACAATTTGATCCGAACGGCGTTGGAATTGCCAATGGAAATATTTTTGGTTTTCCGTATACAGAGAACGAGGCGGACATTGTAATTATTCCAATTCCATGGGATGCGACAGCTTCTTACGGAAAAGGAACAAGTAATGGTCCTCAAGCGATTTTGGACGCTTCTACCCAATTAGATTTCTATCATCCTGAATTGGAACGGGCATACGATACAAAAGTTTATATGGCGCCGATTTCAAAGGAATGGAAAGAAATAAATGACATCTGTTGTGAAAAAGGTATGCGCTACATTCACTTTTTGGAAGAAAACGGTGAAGAAATGGCTTTGGAGAAATACCAATCCGATGTGAATGAAATTAATGAAGCACATGAAGCATTGAGACAGAATTTGAAGGAACGTAGTCTTGAATTGCTGCAACAAGGGAAAATGGTTGCGGTTCTGGGTGGTGAACACTCAACTCCGCTCGGTTTGATTGAAGCCTTGAATGAAACCTATTCCGATTTTGGAATCCTGCAAATCGATGCCCATGCCGATTTACGCGAAGCCTACGAAGGCTTTCAGCAGTCCCATGCCAGTATTATGTTTAACGTGCTTCAGCGTTGTGGCAACATGTCGAAATTGGTCCAAGTTGGAATTCGTGACGTTTCAGAACGGGAAGTTCAACTTTCAGAACAGCATAATCGTATTAAAACATTTTACGATTGGAATTTAAAAAATGAAGCCTATGTTGGAAAATCGTGGGCTCAACAAGTAGATGAAATCATCGCCTCGCTACCAAAAAACGTTTACATTTCTTTTGATATTGATGGGTTGAAACCTGAATTGTGTCCACATACCGGAACGCCAGTTGCAGGAGGATTTGAATTGCAAGAAATCAGTTATTTGTTCTTCAAGTTAGTTGATTCTGGACGAAAAATCATCGGTTTTGATTTGAACGAAGTCGCCCCAAGCCCTGAAGGCGATTGGGATGCGAATGTTGGTGCTCGCGCTCTATGGCAATTGATTTGCGCTGCGGGGAAAAGCCTTAGAGTTGAGGGTTGAAAGTTGAGAGTTAAAAGTTGAGGATTGAAGGGTTAAGAATGTAGAATTTAAAATGTATAATCGTCATTTGTCATAATGTCCTAATGTCATTCTCTCATAAAATCATTCACTCCAAAAATCTTAATATCCTAATGTCATTTCTCATTCCTTCAAAAAGGTAATCTTTCTCAGTCATTTGTCAAAAAGTCATTTGTCCAATAGTCATTTGTCCGATAGTCATTTGTCCAATAGTCATTTGTCTTCAATTCCTAATATCCTAATGTCATTCTCTCATAAAATCATTCCCTCCTAAAGTCCTAAAATCCTAAAATCACTCTTCAACCAACAGTATTTCACCCGAAACTCTTGCTCTTTCAAATTCCCTTTATATCTTTGTCTTGTTTAAATCCATTCTAAATAAGATGAACGTAATTCTCGCTGATAGCAATGACTTGATTCGAATCGGATTAAGAACCATTTTATCGGCACAACGCGACATTACCGTCAGCGGAGAGGCGACCAATAATGAGGAGCTTCTAGAGCAATTAAATGCTTTTGGTGCATCTGTGGTGATTATCGATTATACTTCTACCGGATTTGATATTAACATTGTCCCTAAAGTTCATCAGAAATACAAACGAGTTCGATTTTTGGCAATTACTCCTGAGCAAAGTGCTCAGACTTTAGTTGATGCCTTGCGTTCGGGAATAACAAGTTACATCAAAAAGGACTGCGATTTATCAGAAATTGTAAACGCTGTTTCAGAAACTGCTTACGGTAATAAGTTTTTCTGTGGTCAAATTCTAGAGGCCATTCAAAAAGCGAATATCGATGTTAACGATTTGGATTTCGATTCCTTCACATGTGAGGCTGTAATTCTTTCCGAGCGTGAAAATGAAATCATCGTTCTAATTGCCGAAGGGAATACCAACGAGCAAATCGCCGAACAGCTTTTTTTAAGTAAGCATACCGTTAATACGCACCGCAAGAACATTATGGCAAAACTAGGTGTAAAAAACACAGCAGGTATTGTGATGTATGCCGTTAAAACGAATTTGGTTTCCCCAAATAAGTTTTTATTTGCTCCGAGCTTGTAGCTGTTCAAAATTTTGAAACGGTAAAATTCTCCCAATACATTTTGTCAACAAGATTGCTTTTGTTAAGAAAAATCCTTAAATTTAGTTTAAACCAAAAGAAATTTCTTTGGTTCTGAATTAACTACAAACCAAATTTCAAAATTCACAAAAAATGAAAAAAGACACAATTGAAAAATTAAACAAACGATTTGAAGAGTATGCCTACGAACAAGATGGGTTAGAATATTGGTTGGCAAGAGAACTTCAGGAGCTATTAGGTTATTCTGAATGGCGCAATTTTTTGAACTCTGTTAACAAAGCAAAAGAAAGTTGTAAAACCATTGGCGTTGGGGCTTCAGACCATTTTGTTGACGTCAACAAAATGGTCAAAATTGGGTCAGGAGCTGAACGGAATAAAGACGATATTATGCTGACCCGTTATGCTTGTAGAACTGAAGTAAGTTCGCTTTAATTCTAATTGTAGACATTATTTAACATAAACTTTCTTTTCAGTTTTATAATATATCGTAATATTGCAATATAAATATAAAGTTCCAAATGGGTGTAACTAAATCAGATCAATTTACAGATGAAAATAATGCTGTTGCGCTCATATTTAAAGCCTTAGGTCATCCCGCTCGAATTGCGATTATTGAACATATTTTAAAAGCTAACTCTTGCATTTGCGGAGATATTGTTAAAGAACTTCCACTTGCTCAGCCAACAGTCTCCCAACATTTGAAAGAATTGAAGAACGCAGGCTTGATCAAAGGAACTATCGAGGGAAATACTATTTGTTATTGTATAAACGAGGAAGCGATTGAAAATCTTAGGAATTATTTCGGGAATATTTCTTCAACACTATCAAATCAACAAACGAATTGTTGTTAAATTAAAACGCACAAAATGAAACTATCAGAATTAAAACAGCACCTAAATCAGATTGCCAAGTTGAATTTTATTCAGCCAAATGGCAATTTTATCCCAAGTCATTTTCACATTACAGAAGCTGGCTTAACCACAAAGAATTTCATTGATTGTGGTGGGACTTTACGGACAGAAAAAACGATCAGTTTTCAGCTCTGGACTGCAAATGACTTAGAACATCGGTTGGAACCACAAAAACTTTTGAAAATAATTGATTTGGCAGAGCCTCTATTCGAAAATGCGGATTTAGAAGTAGAACTTGAATATCAAATGGAAACGGTTGGTCGCTTTGGTTTGGATTTCGACGGAATGAACTTTATGCTCACTTCAAAGCAAACAAATTGCTTGGCTGAAGATCAATGTGGAATTCCACAAGAAAAATTAAAAGTGAATTTATCTCAATTGTCTAAAAGTCAAAATTCCTCTTGCACACCAGGAGGTGGTTGTTGTTAAGTTATGAAAGAATTAATTTTTAAATACAAAAAGCAAATTATCATCACTGCATCTGTGATTTTGCTTCAGGTGATTTTTGGTTTTGATCCGAAATTTACGCTTATAAATTTCATTTGGTTGTTTGTTTGAAATTATGGAAAAGAAAAAAATACTGGTTCTGTGCACCGGAAATAGTTGCAGAAGTCAAATTGCGGAGGGCTACCTGCGTTTTTTTGCAGAAACCAAGGCGGAAGTATATAGTGCAGGTGTTGAAACGCACGGCGTAAACCCAAGAGCAATCGCCACAATGAAGGATGATGGAATCGATATTTCAAATCACACGTCCAACCACATTGATGAATACGCAAACATCGATTTTGATTTTGTTATTACGGTTTGCGATAACGCCAAAGAACGGTGTCCCTTTTTTCCAACGAATGCAAAAAAGTTTCATTACAATTTTCCGGATCCCGCAAAGGCAAATGGTACAGAATCTGAAATCACAGAACAATTCAAATTGGTTCGTGAGCAGATAAAAGATTATAGCAAGTCGTTTGTTGAAGTGAATTTGTAATAAATATCAAAAAACCAATTTGTAGGTGTAATTTTCAATTAATTTAGTGGACTTAAAAATCCACTTATGCATAAGCTATTCGTTCTCTTAACGTTAATTTCCTTTGGTCTTTACGGTCAGAAAAACACTAAAACAACTGATAAAACAGAAAAACCGAAGCCATTATTTGATGCAGGAACTGTTTCATCGCTTTCCTTTCGAATGGTTGGGCCTGCCTTGACTTCGGGACGTGTAGTTGATATTGCGGTAAATCCAAAGAATAAAGATCAATGGTTTGTAGCGGCAGCTTGTGGTGGAGTTTGGACAACGAATAATCATGGAATTACATTTTCACCGATTTTTGATAACTACGGTTCCTATTCCATTGCTTGTGTTGAATTAGCGCCATCAAATCCGAATACGGTTTGGGTAGGAACTGGGGAGAACAACAACCAACGTTCAGTTGCATATGGAGATGGAGTTTACAAATCACTTGATGGAGGAAAATCCTTCGTAAATATGGGCTTGAAAAATTCGGAGCACATCGGAAATATTATCATACATCCGACAGATGAAAACATCATTTGGGTTGCTGCTTACGGTCCGCTTTGGAAGAGTGGGGGAGAACGTGGTATTTACAAATCCATCGATGGAGGAAAAACGTGGGAAAGAACCCTTTTTGTTTCAGAAGAAACTGGAATTTCTGAAATTGCAATCGATCCAACTAATCCGGATATTTTGTATGCCGCAGCGCATCAACGAAGAAGAAATGAAGCAACTTATATTGGTGGTGGTCCTGAATCAACTGTTTATAAATCAGTAGATGGTGGTAAAACGTGGAGAGAAATTGCATCTGGTCTTCCGAAAACGGATATGGGTCGAGTTGGACTTGCGGTTTCTCCGGCTGACGCGAATTACGTTTATGCAATTGTCGAAGGTCGTTACGGAAAAGGTGGCGTTTATCGTTCTACTAATAAAGGGGAAAATTGGTCGAAACAAGGCGATTTTAGCACGAGTGGTAACTATTACCAAGAAATCATTTGCGATCCTTACAACAAAAATAAGGTGTTTGCAATGGACACGTATATGCATCACACGGAAGATGGTGGAAAGACGTTTAAGCCAACTGGCGAAACAAACAAGCACGTTGACAATCACTGCATTTGGATTGATCCTTCAAATACCGATCATTGGTTAGTTGGCTGTGATGGCGGTGTTTATGAAACTTACACTCATGCTAAAGAATGGTATTATTACGCTAATTTACCAATCATTCAATTTTACAAAGCCGTTACTGATAATGCGTATCCTTTCTACAACATTTACGGTGGAACGCAAGATAACAATTCAATGGGCGGTCCGGCTGCTACGATCAATGTTTCTGGTGTCTTGAATTCAGATTGGTTCATTACGAATGGAGGTGATGGTTTTGAATCTGCGACTGACTGGTCAAATCCAAATATTACTTATGCTCAAGCGCAATATGGTTGGTTAGTTCGTTACGATCGTGCTTCCGGTGAAAAAGTGCCGATTCAGCCAATGCCGGGGAAAAATGAGCCTGCGTATCGCTGGAATTGGGATGCGCCTTTGGTGGTTTCATCACACGATGCTTCGACACTGTATTTCGCTGCAAATAAATTATTTAAGTCAACGAATCGAGGAGATGATTGGCAAGTGATTTCTCCGGATTTGTCACAGCAAATTGACCGAAACAAAGAAAAAGTAATGGGTCAAGTTTGGACAATTGATGCCGTAATGAAAAATGCGTCGACAACCATTTACGGGAACGTCGTTGCCTTGGATGAATCTCCGAAAAAGAAAGGATTGTTGTATGTTGGAACTGATGATGGTTTGATACAAGTTTCTGAAAACGATGGTTCTACATGGACGAAATACGCCACTTTCCCCGGAGTTCCGAAAAATACACGTGTGAATATGTTGACGGCATCTAATTTTGATGAGAATGTGGTTTTTGCTGTTTTCAATTCGCAGCGTCAAGGTGATTTCAAACCGTATTTATTGAAATCGAATGACAAAGGAAAGACGTGGGTTTCGATTGTATCCAATTTACCTGAAAGAGGAAACGTTTATTGCATCAAACAAGATTTCGTTGATCCGAATTTATTATTTGTCGGGACGGAATTTGGAGCTTATTTTTCTAATGATGGAGGTCAAAACTGGACCAAGTTAGGTGGACTTCCAACGATTGCTGTTTACGATTTGGACATTCAAAAACGAGAAAACGATTTGGTTGCAGCGACTTTCGGAAGAGGATTTTATGTGTTAGACAATTATTCTCCACTGCGCGATTTGAAAGCGGAAAACTTGGATAAAAAAGCACATTTGTTTCCAGTGAAAGACGCTTTGCTCTATGTTCCTGCAGATCCACTAGGATTAGATGGAACTGGTTTCCAAGGACATAATTTATGGTCGGCTAAAAATCCAGAGTTCGGAGCAGTTTTTTCACTTCATTTGAAAGAGGAGTTTAAATCATTGAAGGACATTCGTCAAGAAAAGGAAAAGGCCCTTGAAAAAGATAAAAAAGATGTTTTCTATCCGAGTTTTGATGAGTTGAGAAAAGAACAGCAAGATCAAGCGGCGCAATTGGTTTGGACAATTAGTGATGCGCAAGGAAATGAAATTCGAAGAATGACGAGTTCTCCAAGCAAAGGAATTAGCCGAACAACGTGGGATCTTCGAAACAACAATACTAATCCGATAAATTCAGGTGGAAAAGGACTTTTGGTAACGCCTGGAACTTATTACGTTTCTATTGCCTTGATCAAAAATGGTGCTGTAGAGCAATTGATAACGAAACAAACATTCAATGTAAAGGGGTTAAACAATCAAACTTTGGTAGCAAAGAATCCAGAAGAATTGAAAGCATTCCGAGCTGAGGTTGCGGAATTGAATCGAAAAGTAAGTGGGGCAGGGCGTTTAATGAATGAAACGAAGGATGAATTGGATATAATCGAACAAGCGTTGATTGAATATCCGAATACGGACTTATCTCATCTACAAGAAACAAGAGCGTTGAAATTGATTTACGATGAATGTGCCCTTGCGATGTGGGGAGATAAAATCAAGGAAAAACACGAGTTTGAGTTTGAACCGAGTATTTCTTCGCGCTTGGGAATGGTTGAATATCAGCTATATGATAACACAAGTGCCGTAACGAAAACACATCGTGCGAATAAGGAAGTCGCGGAGGAGCAATATAATGCGATGCGAACTAAATTGAATGATGTGATCAAACGTTTAGAAAGCTTGCAAACCAAGTTGGATGCGATGAATGTTCCGTATACAAAATCCAAGGGAGCGGGCTGGAAGAGGGATTAGATCGTGTCATTTTCGAAAACGAAAACGTGACTCGTCTTTCAGAATTTTCACTTTAAATCGTTTGTTGATCGTTATCTATTGATTCAATGTATTGATTTAAAGGTATTTGTTTTTATTTAAAAATAATACTCATTAATTCTTCAATCAATTCTTTTTTTTAACATTGAATTGTTATAATTTTGTAAGCTTACTAAATTTTTATGAAAACTTCTCAGTTTTAAGAATTTTCATCAACTTTTAGCAACCCGATAAGACGAATTACGTCTAAAATAAATTATTAGTATTCTTTTTTGGTGAGAAGTAGTATTTTAAAATTTCTTTTTGTTGCTTTAACTGTATTGGCAGGGAAGGGGATTGTGTTAGGGCAGTTGACAGCTGAATTCATTACAAGACCCGCATATACTACTTCTGGTTCAACATATACATTAAATGTATGTAGTGGTTCTCAAGTTCTTTTTGTGTTGTCAGATTTGAATACCACCAGTATTACCTCTACAACTACCGTAAATTGGTCCTTTACAGGAGGTGCTTCAATTTCAAGTTCTCAAATGAGAACGCCTTTTGCGGTTACTTTTACAAGTTCCGGTTCAGCAACTTTAACTTTACAAGATGGTTCTAACATTCAAACTAAAACTCTGCAAATAAATGTTACATCGTCTCCACCTATTACACCCACAATTTCATCGGGTACAGGTGGAGGTTTGTCTTTGCCGTCCCCAATAAATGTAAATGGAATCCCTAAATTTTATTATTGTCCAAATCCAGAAACAGGTAGTCATTCTATTGTTTTAAATTTATCCCAATCTCTTGTTTGTTCGCCAAATTCTGGTTTTACTATAAATGATAATTCAACAAACTCTGTTCAGCTTCAGGTTTTAGGTGCGTCGTCTTTCACAAATCCCACAACCTGTCCCGTTCAAACTTTTAGCAAATCATTTTCTCAGGGATTTTATTACCTAATTCTAAGGATAAATTTTTCAAATGGTTGCACATACAGTAAAGTTTATTTTTTAGAAATAGGTAAACCATCGATAAGTACTACGAGTGCTGCAACTTCTGCCTGTGATCCTGGACTATATTCCTTTCAATTTACTGATCAGAGCCCTAGTGTTAATTACACTGTCTTTTGGGACGCTAACAATGTAAGTGGTTCAACTACTTCATATTCTTCACAATATCCAAATCCAACTTTACCAATAGATCCACAATCCGTATCAAACCAATATACTTTTGTGAATTGTTCAGGAACACCAGCATCTCAACCAACAAAACAAATTAAACTTAGAGCTGTAGGCGAATGTGGAACAACTGAGACAACTGTAGCCAATATTAATATTAGTAAAGGTCCCGATGCAAGAATAAGGCAAACACCTCCAAAGATCTGTGCTGGTAATACCGTTCAATTTATAGATTCATCATATTCAGGTGTCTATGTTGATGGCTCTGGACTTTGTTCAAATACTTATAATCGATTTTGGCTAGTTAATCCTGCAATAACTTCACCTAACACACTTACTGGATCCTTAGGAGATATACCCACTAATCAAAGTGGAAATAGTCAAATTGGAATCTATTTTTCGACACCTGGGATTTATAATATCTCCTTAATTGTATCAAATAACGCCTGTCAAAAAGACACACTTATTCGAACAATTGAGGTCGTTCCTGCTCCCATAGTCCCAGCGCAAAATAGAACGATTTGTACTGGGTCCACTTTCAATGCCACCCCTATTAATAATTCACCAACCACGGTTGTTCCAACAGGGACAACCTATAGCTGGACCGTTACCGATAATCCTAATGTAACAGGCGATGTTTCAGGCACTGGGAGTGCAATTACAGGAACATTATCGCTAAATTCAGGCGTCAATACTCAACAGTCTGTAACTTATAATGTAACAGCCTCGTCAGGCACAAACCCTACCTGTTCAACGACCTTTCAACTTGTTGTAACCGTATACCCACAAATTAATATCACTGATTATTCTGTTACATTGTGTAGTGGGGATCAGTTTAGCATAACTCCTACAAATGGCAATCCAAGCGGCACGATGGTTCCACCTGGTACTACCTATAGTTGGCCAGTCCCATCAGTAACAGGAGGTATGACCGGGGGCGCATCCGGCACAAATGCTACAAGTGTAACTGGAACACTCGTTAATCCTACTTTTGCTACTCAAACTGCTACTTATACAGTAACAGCATCTGCTGGAGCCTCTTGTCCTACCGATCAATTTATGGTAAATGTCACATCAAATAACGTTAGTACAGGAACAATAGGTTCCAATCAAACTAAATGTTCTGGTGACAATCCAGATGCTTTTTCTTTTTCAACATTGCCAACTGGATCAGGTACAATTAATTACCAATGGCAATCCTCAACAACATCCACTGGTCCTTGGTTCGATATTTCTGGTGCTACAACGAGTAGTTACGATCCAGGTACGACAATAACAAGTACAACATATTACAGAGTAAGAATAACTTCTACATTGAATGGTGTAGCATGTAGTAATTTAACTAATGTTGTTTCGATTACGGTGAATCCTTTACCAACAGTAGCTGCTATTGCTGATTACCAAATTTGTGAGGCTGATCCATCGGGCGTGAATGACGGCTT
>JBMLTP010000228.1:0-9870 GCA_049239885.1 Crocinitomicaceae bacterium | reverse complement strand
ACTTGATCGACAAAATCAAGAAGAATCATTTTGAAAATCAAGCCCTCGCCCAACACCTTCGGCATTGCGGATTCACTGCGTGGCTGCCTTCGGCGGTGGCAGATTAGAGATTGGCGGATTAGCTTCGCTGCTACCTTCTGCGGTGCAGATTGGTGATTACAGATTGGTGATTACAGATTGGCAGATTGCGGATTAGGGATTGCAGATTGGCAGCACAACTCCGGTCGGTAAAATTGCAGATATCCGCAATCTGCCAATCTGTAATCTGAAATTCGCAATCTGCTAATCCTATACCCTTAAAAGCGAAGCAAATTCTAAATTCTTAATCTAAATTCTAATCTCCACCATCACATTCAACCACATTATTCTCAGTTTCCCAAAGTTTGATGATCAAATTGTATTTGGAATCAAGTCTAGCGCGCAAGAGACGCCAACAAACCAATGCGATGTTTTCCGCCGTTGGATTTAGGTTTTTAAATTCGGAACAATCAAGGTTTAGATTTCGGTGATCAAAACGATCAGTGATTTCTTCTTTGATATAATTTTTAAGAATTTTCAAATCGATTACGTAGCCTGTTTCTGGATCAATTTTGCCATCTAGCCATACTTCAAGTACATAGTTGTGACCATGGTAATTTGGATTGCTGCACTTGCCAAAAACATCCTTGTTTTGTTCGTCACTCCAATCTTCACGAAAAAGACGGTGTGCCGCATTAAATGTGGCTCTTCTACAGACTTTCATTCGCCACGAGATTTTGAATTTTTAATTGATGCTCTTCTATTAGAATCCGAAACCAAGCGGTATATTGAGAAGGGTTTTCCTTCATATCCGCTTTGATTTCATCAACGGACATCCATTTAAAAGCGCTGACTTCTTCCAAATTCAAATGAGGAGTTTCTTCTGAAAAACCAACAAGAACGTGATCCAATTCGTGTTCAATCAAACCATTTTCTAGTTCTGCTTTGTAAATGAATGAAAAAACTTCAGACAACTCACAAGTAAATCCCATTTCTTCGAATAAACGTCGTTTTCCCGCTTCTAGGATTGATTCACCTGGATACGGATGACTACAGCATGTATTGGTCCAAAGTCCTTCAGAATGGTATTTTCCAAAAGCACGTCTTTGAAGTAACAATTCGCCATTCTCGTTAAAAACTAATACTGAAAACGCTCGATGAAGAAGCCCTTTGTGATGCGCTTCCATCTTTTCCATTAGTCCAACCTCTTGGTCATGCTCATCAACTAAAATTACGTTTTGCTGAATCATCAAAGCAAATTAAGGTTGTGACGTAAAAACGAAGTCAACAAAATTCTAAATTTACGTCGATTCGGAATTCTAACACGCTCTGTTAAAATTACTTCTGCCTGCGTTTGCTTAATTTTCTTGAAGAGTTTAAAGTAATATTTATAGGCCATATAAACGCCAAATCGCGCTTTGTGAGGTAACATTTTTATTCCTTCCAAACCAAGTTTAAAATCTACTTCGATGTCCGCTTCAATTTCTTTTTTAACGGTAGCATTGAACTCATCCATGTTAATTCCAGGAAAATAAGTTCGACCTAATTCTTGATAGTCAGCTTTCAAATCACGAAGGAAATTGATTTTTTGAAATGCCGAACCTAGCTTCATAGCAAAAGGCTTCAAACGTTCGTATTCGGAATTATTACCTTCCACAAAAATCTTCAAACACATTAAACCAACAACCTCAGCTGAACCCAAAATATATTTGTCGTAGGTAGATTTATCATAGACGTGATCGGACAAATCCATTTCCATCGAATTCAAAAAAGTCTCTATCAATTCGTGAGGAATATCATATTTATTAACCACCCACTGAAACGAATTAAGAATTGGATTCAAGGAAATACCTTCAGAAATAGATTTGTAGGTTTCTTCTTTAAAGTCAGACAATAACCTCTGCTTATCAAAGCCATGAAATGAATCCACGATTTCGTCTGCAAAACGAACAAATCCATAGATCGAATAAATGGGCTTGTGTAAATCTTTGTGCAGAAAACTAATCCCCAAAGAAAACGAGGTACTGTAGCGTTTTGTCGTTAAGCGACTCATTTCTTGACTGATGTCATCAAATAATTGCTTCATAGATTTTAGTTTAACGTTTTTGAGATTTAATAATTTGGTTAGCAACGACCTCTCCGGAAATGATCGAAGGAGGCACGCCAGGTCCAGGCACGGTAAGCTGACCCGTATAGTAGAAGTTGGTTAAGTTTTTATTCTTTAAACTTGGTTTTAAAATGGCAGTTTGCTTCAATGTATTTGCCAAACCGTAAGCATTTCCTTTGAACGCGTGATATTCGCTCTTGAAGTCAGAAATGCAGAAACTCTTCTTATATACGATGTTTTCTTTGATGTCATTTCCAGTTATTGTCTTCAAACGATGTAAAAGCAATTCGAAATAATGTTCACGGATTTCTTCGTTGTCATCTTTCAAATCTGGTGCTATGGGAATCAAGAAAAACAAATTCTCGTGACCTTCAGGAGCAACGCTTGGGTCTGTAATCGATGGGGCACTCATGTAAAATAATGGAGCACTTGGCCACTGTGGATCTTTGTAAATTTCCTTTCCGTGAAGGTCTAGCGACTCATCGAAAAACAAATTGTGATGTTGTAAATTGGTCACTCTTTTATTAATTCCTACATAAAACAGAAGACAAGACGGCGCCATCGTACGTTTGTCCCAATATTTTTCTGAATAATTAGCGTGACCGTTCAATAATTTGGAATCCGTATGCTGGTAATCGGCTCCTGAGATAAAAAAGTCTGAATCGTGCGTTCCTTGAGATGTCTTAGCAGAAACTATTGTTTTGTCAACGTAATCAAACCCAAGAACTTCATGACTTGTTTTAATTTGAACCCCTTGTTCCTTGGCAATTTTTTCAAAAGCCTCAACAAACTTGTACATACCACCCATCGGATACCAAGTTCCAAGCGAAATGTCTGCATAATTCATCAAAGAATACAAAGCTGGTGTTTCGTTTGGCATTGCACCCAAGAACAAAACAGGAAATTCTAGTAAAGAGAGAATTTTTGGATGTTTGAAATATTTGCGGATATACTTTGAAAAAGAAGACAACAGGTGCATATTCAGCAATCCTTTCAAAACACGCGAGTCAGCAAATTCGAGTAAGCTCAAACTAGGTTTGAATACCAAATCCTGCATTCCGACTTCGTATTTGTATTTTGCGTCATTCAAAAATTCTCTCAATTTGATTGAACTACCCGGCTCAAGCGATTCAAACCAAGCTTCCATTTCAGTCATATTAGCTGGAACGTCAGTAAAAGAATGATCTGGCCAATAAACGCGATAAGAAGGATCAAGACGTTTTAATTCATAAAAATCAGAAGTCGTATAGCCAAATTGATTGTAAAAACGCTCAAAAACATCTGGCATCCAATACCAACTAGGACCCATATCAAAAGTGAATCCGTCTTTTTCAAATTGCCTTGCCCTCCCTCCTATTGTTGGATTTTTTTCGAGAATGGTAACGTCGAAACCTTCCTTAGCTAAAAAAGCCGAAGCAGATAGCCCGGAAATTCCGGCTCCTAATATGGTAACGCGTTTGCTCATTAATTCGCGGAGAAATTATAGTCCGGCAATGCGTCCATCAGCTTCTTACGAGCGATAAATATACGACTTTTAACCGTACCTATCGGAATTCGTAATTCATCAGCAATTTCTTTGTACTTAAAGCCTTGAAAATGCATCTCAAAAGGTCTTTTATATTCATCTCCCAACATATCAATTTTTTGATTGATGTCTTTAACAGATATTTTCTCAAGTGGAGATTCCTCAAAACTTACTGTATTAACGGTCAAAAAAGAATCTTTCGAATTATCAAAAATAGTTCCTGATTTCACTCTTCTGCGATACTGATTGATGAAGATGTTCCGCATGATTGTAAATACCCATGCTTTGAAATTTGTTTGCGGCGTGTAATAATTTCTGTAGGTAATCGCCTTTAACATGGTTTCCTGTGTCAAATCTCTTGCGTCATCACGATTTCGAGTGAAACTCATAGCGAACGACTGCAAATTGTTTTCGATTCCTACTAAGGCATCATTAAATTCAATTGTTGACATGGCTTTTATTTTTTGTTTAACATTTTCAGGATAAAGTTAAACACTTTTTGTTTAATCTTTTATTTTTTTTGTTAAACATTTTTAAAATTCTTTTCGCCAACATGCTGAATATCAATGTCAGCTTGAAAAGTAGCAACAAAATAAATTAATGAAAATCAATGAATTATTACAGAAAAAATCAAAATTTCGCCATTTTTACGGATTGCATCGGTTGCAATACATCGGGTCTTCGAACTCTTTTCCGTGAGGGAACTTCATCTTTTCTTCTAAGCCACATGACAAACATCCAAAGTTGTGAAAAAGAGTTGAATTGGTCGGGAAATTGCAGAGTTCACAAGGTAAACCTGAAATAACCTCTTTTACAACAAAACCAGGCGTATTACAATTCGGACATGTCGATTTAATATTCTGAATAAGCTTGTTCAATGCCGATTCAATGACTTTCATACGAGTCGGATTGTGCATTGCCCGCATATCTGTTTCAATATAAGCTTGACCGAAATTAGCGATGCAGTAATCAAAATATTCAAGTAAAAGCGCCTCATCTTTTATCCCTTTTCTAAGAAAAGAATGATCGTTTTGATCTCTTTTAATTATCAATGCGTGAGAAGGGAATAGCACTGTTTTTGTAAAATCGAGCAAATCCGCTTTATTACGAATCAACTTGGCGTTGAAATTAGTTTCCAAACTGATTTCGCGCGCAACAATTTCCAAGTTGTTCTTTTTATCGATGAGCATTATCAACTCATCATCTGCATTTGCGAAATACAAACTGGGATGCGGGCCGAATGATCCTTCGCTTGCAACGGCTAAATCACACTTGTTTTTATCCATTGCGATCAAACATTTCAACCGAATCGTCTCCAAAGCGTCTTTTTCACGTTCAATTTCACCTGAAAAGGTTCCGAAGCTATCTGTGTCAAATTCCTCGTCAACAAAACAACGAACGCCAAGATTTTCCTCTAAAATAGGAGCAATTACTGCCTCTTTCTTATGTTTTGTGGCGATAATCAATCGGCGATTTTTGAAAATTTCCATGATTGATGTTATTCAAGCAGATTAATTAAACAAACGAGCAGTCGCGAATTGCAATGAAAGGTAAGCTTGTTGGTTTTTTGTCAACGCTTCTATGTATTTCAATTTCGATTGAATGTAAGCCGTTTCGCGCGCATTAATAAGGAACAAGGAACTTTCTCCTCCCTCAAACATCGTTTTTTCAGCATCCAATAAGCGTTTGGAATCAGAAACCGTATTTCGATAAATTTCCAATTGAACAATTGAGTTCTTTAAATCAACGTTGGCATTTTGAATTTTCGCCAATAAATAAGCCTTATTGTTTTCGAAGTTCAACTTTTCATCTTGTAATTTGATATTCGAAAGTTGAAAATCGGCTCGTTCTTTTCGAAGAAAAACTGGCATTTCAAAATTGAATCCCCATTTGTAATTGTTTACGCTAAATTGATCGAATGGATTATAATTGACTGGTTCATTCAGGAAATTATAATTTAAGTTCAAGGTAGGTTTCAATTGTTCTTTTTTCAACCGCTGATCGACTTCCAAACTTTTGATTTTAAAATTGGTAATTTGCAAATAAGGATGATTATTCAAGGTTGAATCGATAATCATTTCTGATAATGTCAAAAGTGCTTTAATGGAAATACTATCCACAGAAACAGGTTTTGTCAAACTATCCAACTCGAGGGGAACTAAATTCTCCTCCCACAAATAAGTAGCCAATTTATTTGTTGCATTCTGCTGTTCTGCTTCAAATGAACGTAACATTGACTCACGGTTCTGCACTTGAATTTTTGCCTCAACACTATCAATAAACGGTCTGTCACCATATTCAGCAGATTGCTTAACGGCTTGCAAACGCACCTGTGCTAAATCTAATGCTTCCGATAGTACCTCTCTTGAATTGTGAGCCAAAAACCAATTCCAATAGGCATACCCTGCTTCGTAGATTAATTCATTCAATTGCAATTGACGTTCAAAAACAGTGCTTTGCTGAAAAATCTTCGATTTGGCAAGTTCGGCTCTGCGCTGATCAATAAATAATCCTTGTCCGAGTGTTAGGGAAGCTCCACCATACCAAAGTCCACCCTGAGGCGATTTTTCTTGATTGTCGATGAACGTTCCTCGGTTATTCTCGAAACCAGTTTTTAACTCGAGCCCATACCAAGTTGGCACTTTTAATCCTGCATCCAATAAACTATAATATTGTTTTGAGTTGTAATATTTCTGATTCAGGTTATTAAAAACTTTAGGATCGAAACCTCCTTTTGCTTTAAGAACTGAAACGCGCCCATATTCCAGTTCCAAGTTAGCTTGTTTGGAAAGCGGATGATTTTTTACCACCAATTGATAAAACAAATCATCTGAAAAGGTTTTCTGAGCTGATAAAAAACCAACATTAACTGTAAGAAGCAATAAACCGATTAAACGAATCATTTCTTCGATTTTTTAGGGAGATCTGAGGATTCTTTTTTATAAAATTCAGGAGGGAAACCATTAACTGTTCGCCAAAGTTCGTATCCAATTGGAACATCGTTTAATAGAATCATTGATTTTGTTCCACCGCCAACACGCAATTGTTCTGGCCAAGTTCGATCTTTTTTGTCGGGTGCAATCAAAACGCGAAAGGTTCCATCATCTCCTGCGAAATTATCAACTGCAAAAACCTCTCCACCAAATGTTCCGTAACTTGTATTGGGCCATCCTGAGAAAACGATTGCAGGCCAACCATCAAATTGAATTCGCACTTTTTGTCCCTTTTGTACCAATGGAAGGTCCAATGAACGAATATACATTTCAATGGCCATGTCATAAATCGCAGGCATGATTGTAGCAATGGCATCCCCCTCTTTAATTGTCTCACCAATTCCACTGGAAAGTACTTTCGTCACAATTCCGTCCTGAGGAGCAAGAATATAATACAGACCATTACGAATCGAATAATTCGCAACCTGTGTTTGAAGTTTGGTGACGTCTACTTCTGCATCATACATGCTTGAAAGCGCGGCAAACTTATCCGATTCGGCTTTTGAAACCTCATCACGGTATTTCGCCTCAACAGAGTTGTATTCAACTTTCAAATCAATAATATCATTTTTGGCTTGTAATAATTTTTGCTGTGCATTGATTAAATTGGCTTGCGCACGTTGTAAACTCAGTCTTCTCGTTTCAACTTCCGTTTGTGATTTTAAATCTTTTTCAAACAATTTTTCAATTCGTTCGAATTGCTGCTCCGCTATTCGACAATTAAACTGAGCAGTCTGAAGTTCCATACTATCTGCTTTTAACTTCAACTGTGCTTGTTGCAACTTAATTTTCGTTTGTTTTAATTTTAAACGACCCGTTTCACTCAAAGCGTCAATTCTTGAATCCAAAGATTGAATTTTACCTCCATAAGAAACCACAGAAAGTTCCTTGTTTTTAAGTTGTTTCTGTGTTCTATTTACCAATAGTGGATCAAAATAATCTTGCTTTGTTTCAGATATATATAGAATTGTATCTCCCTTTTTTACGGGATCACCATCCTTTACGAACCATTTTTCAATTCTCCCTGAAATAACGGTATTAATCGTTTGGGGGCGTTGCTCCGGACGCAGAGTAACCAATTTTCCTTTGTTGGAAATATTTTGAGTCCAGGGTAAAAACTGAACAATCAATACGACAAAAAACAGAATGTAAATAGCTCTCAACATTCGCTTCGTTGAATCTTTTACTTCAACACGTTTTATTGCACTGAAATCTCTTTTATCACTTGGATAGCTATTTTGTGGAGATAGATTTAACATTGTTTTCTGTTTTGATAATCATTGTAATTTCCTACGAAAACTATTTTACCTTCTTTTATTTCAATGATACGATCACTGATTCGGTGTACCTCATCTTCAAAACTTGCAATTAAAGTGGTCGTGTTTGATAAAGACTTGATTTTTTCAGCCATATACTTCGTTTGAATTTCATTCATACCTGAAGTGGGGTCTTCCAAAAGCATCAAACTTGGGTTCGAAACAATTGCTCGAGCAAAAAGTAAGCGCGTTGCTATGTCTCCTGGAAGCATATTTCTTTCAGGGTTGATAACTGCATTGTATTTATCTGTAATCTGATCAATGAATTGCCCTAGATCAAGGCTCGTCGCAATCTGAGTTACAGTTTTTAAATCTACCTCATCTCTTCCGAATGCAATGTTTTCATAAATTGAGGCATTTACAAACTGATCTTGCGAAAGAAGCGTTCCAATTTGATCACGATAAGAATTTTTATCAAGATTTGAAATTGGAATGTCATTGAATGAAATTGTTCCTTTTTGAAAGTCATACATTCCAGAAATCAAACAAAAAAGCACATTTGTCGATAAACTTGAATCAGAAACAAAACATACACGCTCATTCGATTTTATGCCAATGGAAACATCCTCAAGAATTGGCGTTTGATAATTTGTAAAAGAATAGGACAAGTCCGAAATTTTCAATTCCATTCCATTATTCAAATTTTCAAATTCTGCGCCCGAAACTTTTTCCAATGACAAATCAGTAACCTGCCCGATTTTTTCAATGGAAGTAAATACATCATAAAATATTTCCAAACTTAAAATCAATTTTTCCACTGAATTTAGAATGAGTAATATAATGATTTCAGCCGCAACAAACTGACCAATATTCATTTGCTGATTCAATACCAATAAACCTCCAACAATCAAAAGTGCCAAGGCAATAACAACCTTAAATACAATCAAATAACCGTATTGCTGAACTAATATTTTAAAATGTTTCTCGCGAGCAGATAAATAATTATTGACGAGTTTATTTGTTTGATTTAAATTAAAAAGACTAAATCCTGCCATTTTGAAACTTAGTCTAGCTTGCGTGATTTCATCCAACCAATTTGCTATTTTGTATTTGTAGGTGGATTCCTCCATACTTGAATTGAATGCTTTTTTGGATGTTACTCGAATGATAACAATTAATAGCAAAATCAAAACTAGTCCGAGAAAAATAAAAAAGCTGTGATAAAATGAAAGCAAAATCAAACCAAAAACAATTTGCAGAATGGCCGCTGATGAGTCAATTAAAATTTTTGAAAGCCCCTTTTGAATGGTCAACGTATCAAAAAAACGATTGGTGATTTCCGGCGTGTAGCGTTTTAACAACAGTTCCATTTTCATCTTTGGAATACGTTCTGAAAACTCAAACGCCGAGCGCGTAAAAATTCGCTGCTGCAAATTCTCAGTGATTCGCAATTGATAAATATTCAGTACTCCCGAAAAACCAACTGCAATTACAACCAATCCGACCAACACAAACCAAGAAGTACTGACTTGTCCAAGTTGAATGAAATTGATAATCATTTGAATTCCGAGCGGCAAACCAAGCGATAAAATTCCACTGAAAATAGCAAATATGTAAACATTTCGAATCTCCTTGTAATCAGGAGAAAGAAGTGCCCAAAAACGATTTATTACGGATACTTTACTCATTCATTAATACTTTAAAAACTAAATCTTTGTAAAACTGCTCCACCGAATCGTGACCAGGTGTTTGGTTTGTCAAACCAGGCAGGTGCACTTCAAAAAACCGTTGTTGATTGCTTCCTTCAATCATAGCGGAAACAAGCATATTCGGATAGGGATACTTTGGGTTAACTTCCAAAATTATTTCCGAAACACGTTTAACAATGGACTTGTAAACAGAAAATGCCCCCTCTTTGTTTTCGACATCTACCTCTTTAGTCATGATGACCTTGATCGATTCATTCATGAC
>JBMLTP010000227.1:0-4271 GCA_049239885.1 Crocinitomicaceae bacterium | reverse complement strand
TGAAGCATTACACGCATTGGTTGAATTCGCGCGGATTTTTAATTCAAAAGTAACCATTCTGCATATTTCAACCGATTATGAATCATTTAGTTTGAATAAAATGAATGATTTCAAAAAACTGCTCACAACCGAAATAAATTATTCAAATATCAATTTCGAATTTCTGCTTTCCAATGAAATAAACGAGCGTTTAGATGAATTCATACGGGAAAATAACATCCAACTCATCACGATGGTCGAGCATGAAAACAAGGGGTTTTTCAAACGTTTGTTCCAAAAAGACCACGCCAAAAATATGATTTCACTTGCTAAAATTCCGATACTTGTCTACAATCAAAAGTTTTTAGTTAAACGATCATTTCAAGAAGCTGAAGCTCGAATTAGTTCAAAATAAACGTCAATTAACATTCATTTTCTCAACGAACAGCCAATTTTAATTGAACATCCGTATTTTTACGGCTGAATGGATTTTCAGCTCATTTCAGATTTTAAACCAACTGGCGATCAACCCGAAGCAATACGTCAGTTAATCGCTGGTATTTTAGCTGATATCCCAGCCCAGACTTTGCTCGGTGTGACTGGAAGTGGTAAAACGTTTACAGTTGCGAATGTCATTGCAAATCTAAATCGTCCGACTTTAATTTTATCGCATAACAAAACGCTCGCGGCTCAATTGTATGGTGAATTCAAACAATTCTTTCCAAATAATGCAGTAGAATATTTCGTGTCATACTACGATTATTATCAACCCGAAGCGTATTTGCCTGTGACGGGAACATACATTGAAAAAGACCTTCAAATCAACGATGAAATAGAGAAATTGCGACTTTCAGCAACTTCTGCCCTACTTTCAGGTCGAAAGGATGTGATTGTTGTGGCTTCCGTTTCGTGTATTTATGGAATCGGAAATCCAAATGAATTTAAAAACAGTATTATTTCCTTGAAAATCGGTCAAACGGTTGCACGAAATAAATTTCTATTTCGTTTGGTTGAAAATCTTTATTCACGGGCCGGAGAAACCTTTGAACGTGGAATGTTTCGCGTTATTGGCGATACGGTAGACATTTATTTGGCTTATGCAGATTATGCTTTGCGTATCGGTTTTTGGGGAGATGAAATAGAAACAATCTCATCGATTGATCCAGAAACGAATCAGAAAATTGAAAGTTTTAGCGAAATTGATGTTTTCCCAGCCAATTTATTCGTTTCAAGTCCAGAAAATACCCGGCAAGCCATAGAACAAATTCAAGATGACCTTGTAATTCAAGTTGAGAATTTCAGAAAAGAAGGAAAATTGGAGGAAGCCAAACGTTTGGATGAACGAGTTAATTACGACTTGGAAATGATTCGAGAATTAGGCTATTGCTCGGGAATTGAAAATTATTCGCGTTATTTTGACCAAAGAAAACCCGGTGAACGACCTTTCTGCTTGCTTGATTATTTCCCGGAAGATTTTATCTTGGTTGTAGACGAAAGTCATGTTACCTTGCCGCAAGTTCGGGGAATGTATGGTGGAGACCGTGCGCGAAAAATCAATTTGGTAGATTACGGATTTCGCTTACAAGCAGCGATTGACAACCGACCATTGAAATTCGAAGAATTCGAAGGATTTTTGAACACGGCAATTTATGTTTCAGCGACTCCAGCAAACTATGAGATCGAAAAGTCGGAAGGAATAATTGTGGAGCAAGTCATTCGTCCAACAGGTTTATTAGATCCGATTATCGAAGTTCGTTCAACAAAAAATCAAATCGACGATTTACTCGAAGAAATCAACCAACGAATTGAGGTGAAAGAACGCGTTCTAATAACAACATTGACCAAACGAATGGCTGAAGAACTTCAAAAATACTTGGATAAAATTGGGATTTTATGCCGTTACATTCACAGCGAAATCGATACAATTGAACGCGTTGAAATCCTACGTCAATTGCGTTTAGGTGACTTTGATGTATTAATAGGCGTGAATTTACTTCGAGAAGGATTGGATTTACCGGAAGTTTCACTCGTTGCTATTTTAGATGCTGACAAAGAGGGCTTTTTGAGAAATGAACGTTCATTGGTTCAAACCGTTGGTCGCGCAGCTCGGAATGTGAATGGAAAAGTTTTGATGTATGCCGACAAGACAACGGATTCCATGAAAAAAACAATGGACGAAACAGCCCGTCGACGCCAACTGCAGATGGAATTTAATGAGGCAAATGGCCTCGTTCCTACTCCGCTGAATAAATCCAAAGAGAAAATCATGGAATCAACGAAAGTTGCTGATGGCGATTTGACCATACGTAGAGGGAAATACGAGCAGCCTGAAACGATTTCCATTGCCGCTGAATCATCAATTAAGTATGGAAATCCAAAAGAACTTGAAAACCAAGTTAAATTCACGCGCAAGGCGATGGAGAAATCTGCCAAGGAACTTGATTTCATTGAAGCGGCGCGACTTCGTGACATACTTTTTGAACTTGAAAAACAATTGAAAAATGGAAAATAACAAACTTCTCAATCGCTTTCGTTGGCTGGCTGTGGCCGAAGGAATTTCTTATCTCTTACTCGGAATAACTGTTCCGTTGAAACGTATTTATAACATCCCTGAACCTAATTTTATAGTTGGTTCAATTCATGGAGTTCTCTTTATCGCCTATTGCATAATTCTTTTGGTTTTAATGATTGATCTAAAGTGGTCATTCAAGAAAGGATTTATTCTTTTTCTTGCTTCGCTCATTCCCTTCGGGACATTTTGGGCGGAGAGAAAATATTTGAGGGGATAAATTAGTTTTCTCGAATTGAGGCAATGAATTGTTCCTTCAATTCAATAATATTCGCTTCTATTTCGCGGACAATTTCAGTTACATCAGCTGATTTACATAGAGTCGGTTCACCAAAAAGAACATAAGAATCGAAAGGAACAAGTAATTTTTCTCCCTTCGGAAGAACCTTTCCCATTCCACTCATGTAAACTGGTAAATAATGAACGTTTGGATGCTTTTGCAACAATACGCCAATTCCCTTTTTGAAAATCTGCATTTTTTCAGGTTCACCGCGCGAACCTTCAGGAAACAAAATCAATGATTTACCCTCTTTTAAAGCCTGACTCATCTGCTCAATCGGGTTTTCACTTCCACCATCCTTGGTTCTGCGAATTAAAATGGCATTTGTAAACAATTTTGAGAAAAAAGCCTTAATGGGAGATCCACCAAAATAATCTCCAGCTGCAACAGGATGCGTTTTTGGTAATTGATTGAATGATAATGACGACATCAAAGCCATCGTATCTATGTGACTATTGTGATTCGAAACAATAATAAATTGCTTTTGCTTTTTAAGAGCTTCTTTGCGAATTAGTTTTACACCAACAATCAAACGCAAAAAAATACGCATGACAATCAAATACGTAAAGCCAAGAATTAGTTTTCTCATCAAACGTAATGTAAATTATAAACTAAATAGAAAAACGTCGGTGCTGTAATTGCAAGTGAATCAATTCGATCCAAAATTCCGCCATGACCAGGAATTAATGCACCAGTGTCTTTTAAACCAATATCTCGCTTAATTGCAGAAACGATGATATCTCCAATAAATCCAGAACAAGCAACAGTGAATCCAACGATTAACGATTCAATTTCAGTAAATGGTGTTAAAAATCTTAGGAAATAAGCTAAAATCGTTGTTGTTATTAATCCACCTACAAAGCCTTCCCACGTTTTATTTGGACTTATTTTCTCTATAATTTTGTTTCTACCCAACAATTTTCCCCATGTAAACTGAAATACATCGTTGATTTCCGTAAGAAAAACGACATAAAGTAACAGTCCACGTCCACCTGCATTGAATCCCGGAATTTCAGGTAATGAAAGCAAATAGGCTAAGTGACTAATTGAGAAAACGGTAAACATCAATTGTGTTGGCAAAACACTCATTGCTCGACCTATTTCTGTAGTAATTCCACGGATTACCAAAACGAATGGAATCCAAACAAACATTAAAACAGGAATAAATATGATGAAAATATTAAACCATCCATTGTAAGCCAAAAAATACTGAATTGGAATTGCCAAATAACACCAAATCAAAACACGACGATCTTCATCTCTCACATTTTTACTAATGCTTGTTAACTCGCGAAGGGCAGCAAAAGACAACAATCCAAAAGCAATAAATGAAACAACAGGGTGAAGAAGAGTCGCCAAGACAAAAATACTTGCCATTACCCACCATGATCTAGTGCGCATTTTGAGTTCTTCAACTTTGTCACCGGGTTTTAATTTACCAAG
>JBMLTP010000226.1:0-8305 GCA_049239885.1 Crocinitomicaceae bacterium | reverse complement strand
AGGAATAATTTCCTGCTCTGATAAAAATTCGTATGCAGTGTGCGCTAAGAATGGTTGCGCTCCCAATCCACCACCAACAAGCACCTTGAAACCTTTGATTTGTTGACCATTCACCTCTTTTAGTTTGGGAATAAATCCAAAATCATGGATAAATGTGTAAGCATCATCGAGATCACTGCTACTAAAAGCGATTTTAATTTTCCGACCTAATTCTTGACCGAAAGGTTTACGTAAAAAGTATCTAAAAACTAAATCCGCATAAGGAGCTACGTCGAATGGTTCGTTTTTATCGATTCCGGCAATGGCACTGGCTGTGACATTTCGAACGGTATTTCCACAGGCTTCTCTTAGCGTAATATCATCTTTTTCTAAATCAGCCCACAATTGAGGAGTTCGATCTAAGCTTACATAATGGATTTGAATATCTTGTCGTGTTGTAATATGGAGTTTACGTGTACTATATTCCTCCGAAACCTCGCAAATTCTTCGTAATTGGGTTGGAGTAACTTTTCCGAATGGAAGTTTGATTCGGATCATTTGAACACCCTGCTGTCGCTGACCATAAACACCTCGAGCCAAACGCAAAGCTTTGAATTTATCTTCGGCAATTTTTCCTTCTTTGAAAGCTTGAATCTTGTTTCCAAGTTCAATAACATCCCTTTCAACAATCGCTTGTTTCGATAAAGCATTCATGTTTTCAATTCCTTCTCTAAACGTTGCCATAACTTTATTTTTATTTCCTATATTTCCTATCGTTTTAGTATGTATTAAAAACAAATCGATAAAAAACGACGCAAAATTATATCTCAAAAATTAAATAAACAAATAATTTTTAAAATATTTGTATTTCCTATCTGAACAATAGGATACTAAGAAGTTAATTTAGCTTTCAAAACATCTTCTCGTTTTAATAGATCAGCTAGCGATGTTTTTGATAAAATCTTAATAGTGGCTTCACGCACTTCTAGAATCACATCACGTAAGCCACAGATTTCTTCATTAACGCATTCTTCACAACTTTCATAAAAGTTAAGACTAACGCATGGAAGCATGGCAATCGGGCCTCCTGAAATTCGAATCACATGACTTAAAACGATTTCCTCCGGATGTTTTGCCAAGGAATAACCACCAGATGCCCCCATTTTACTGTGAACAAGCCCGTTATTTCTCAGTTCAACCAAAATAGCTTCTAAAAATTTTCTAGGTATTTTTTCTTCCTCTGAAATCGTCGAAATTTTAAGTGGAACTCCCTCTCCAAAGTGTTTAGCAAGAGAAACCAATGCTTTAATAGCGTATTTCGATTTTTTGGATAGCATGAGTAAAACAAATGTATGAAATATTTAACTTCAAAAATTGTTAATCAGTACAGACATTTAATCGATTTCTTGTTAGTTTAATGAGATTACGCTTCGATATATTAAATAACTGAGCTCGCCTGAAAAATAAAACTCATGTTTCAAAGCAATTGTTAACCCTGACATGCTTGAAAAATATCTTCCCAAATATCTTCAATGTTTTCTAAACCAATTGATAAACGAATCAACCCATCACTGATTCCGACTTCATGGCGCTGCTCCGGACTTAATTTAGAGTGTGTGGTAGATGCCGGATGTGTGGCAATGCTTCTCGTATCTCCAAGGTTGGCCGTCAGCGAAAACAAGTTCAATTTGTTTAAAAATTGTCTTCCTGATTCAAGACCTCCAGCAAGTTCAAAAGAAACCAATCCACCCCCGGCATACATTTGTTTTTTTGCGATTTCATAATCTGGATGGGACGACAAGAACGGGTATTTGACCCATGAAATTCCTGATAAAGTTGATAATCGTTTAGCAATTTCTAATGCGTTTTTACAATGGCGTTCCATTCGCACATCCAATGTTTCAATTGATTTTGAAATGACCCAAGCATTAAAAGGACTCATTGCGGGCCCAGAATGCCGAGCAAACGCTTTTACCTTTTCAATTAGCTCTTTTGAAGAAACGATTAGTCCGCCAAGAGTTCGCCCTTGACCATCCATAAATTTGGTTGTTGAGTGAATTACAAGATCTGCACCCCATTTAATTGGCTGTTGTAAAATAGGAGTTGCAAAGCAATTATCAACAACCAAAAGAACTCCTTTGGATTTACAAATTGCAGCCAAACGTTCAATATCAATTAGATCAAGTGCTGGATTACTCGGAGTTTCAATGTAAACTAATTTAGTTTTGCTAGTGATGGCTGTTTCATAAGCTGAATAGTCATTAAAATCAACATACGTATTCTTGATGTTCCATTTTGGAAACACATCAACTAGTAAGCGGTGTGTAGATCCAAAAACGGAACGACTTGATACAATTTCATCTCCTGCAGAAAGAAAAGTGGCAAATGTTGTGAAAACAGCTGCCATTCCCGATGCAGTTGCCCATGCAGACTCGCCTCCTTCCAATAAAGCAACTTTATCCAGTAACTCTTGTACATTTGGATTCGCGTAACGGGAATAAATTTCACCAGGCTTCTCCTCTGCAAATTGAGAACGCATATCTTCTGCATCTTCAAATATGTAACTACTCGTTAAATAAAGAGGAACAGCGTGCTCGTTATATTGTGAGCGTTCAATTTGTCCTCGAATGGCTATGGTCTCTTTTCTCATTAAACAACTTTTATTTCGTGTGA
The DNA here is from genome assembly GCA_049239885.1 of Crocinitomicaceae bacterium. Lineage (GTDB taxonomy): Bacteria > Bacteroidota > Bacteroidia > Flavobacteriales_D > Crocinitomicaceae > UBA952. The sequence goes on along the minus strand of JBMLTP010000226.1, from coordinate 5,653 downwards.
GATTTTAATATTTGGGTTCAAAGAAATTGATACGGAACAATATTTTTCCTTAGAAAGCAAAATTGCTCGTTCCAATTTATCCAACGGAACGCTTCCATCTACATGAAACATCAAATGAATTGACTCGAACGGCGAAGGAGTTCCCTCTTTTCGTTTGGCATCAATTTCAATTTGATAGACTTTTGGATTAATTTTCTGTTTTTGCAAGATCAAAACAATATCGATGGACATACATCCTGCCAGGGATCCAGCCAATAATTGCATCGGTGTTAAACCTTTATTTTTACCACCAAGAGCTGCATTTGCATCAAACGTACATAATGCACCTGTTTCATTTTTTAACTGAAAAACATAAGGTTCCTCGATACGATTTAATTCTATTTTCATCTAGCACTATATTTATTTTGATTCATACAAATCGATTGAGAAAAGTTAAAAACTCATTAGATGTTATTTAATTTTTCAAATTTGAAATTAGCTGAATAGACTTGTGATTTCATTTACCAAAAAATACTAATTTGTTTAACCAACCCGTAAGCTCTCTATTTTTACAAAAAAATAAGTAGCAATTAACAGCCCACAAAACTATCTATTTTTTGGAATTTTCTAAACAAAAAAAACTACTTCAAACAATCAATAAGCGACTTCATTCTTTGTGTCCTATAATCGTGCATATTTGAAATAGCAATGGCGCAAACCGTATCTTTTCGATTCATAGCGAACATGGCAAGATTCCCATGCCACCAACCTGTGTGATAAAACAAATCAGAAGTTCCTGGCTCTTCAATGATTCGAATTCCTAATCCATAATTTTTTGAGCCAATTTTCTCGTAGCTATATCCTTTAAACATTGCTTTTCGTGATTTAATCGAAATAAACTTTGGAGAATAGGTTCCTAAATTCATTTTAAACAAGTCCTTAACTGTGGTGTACATATTTTTATCTCCGTAGATGAGATCTAAATGATTGAATTGTCGGTTTCGTTTGTCGTTATTATAGGATTGGGAAATTTTATCGAACATCGATTTTTTATCAAGGATGAACGTATTTTTCATTCCCAAAGGATCGAAAACTAGTTCTTTCATCGCTTTTGGAAATTTTTTTCCTGTTACTTGTTCGATAATGAGTGCGAGCATCATAAAATTGGTATTGCAATAGGAAAACTTAGAATTTGGCTTGAAGTTCAAAGGAATTTTGTGTTTCACCATCAATTTCACAACATCTTGATTACTCAAACACCACGATCGATTAGTGTAATGATCCACAAAATAATGATAATGAGGCAAACCGCTTCGATGGGTTAGTAAATCATGCACCATTATGTTAGAAAATGGGAAATTTTTAATGTAATGCTTGACTTTTTGATTCAAATCGATTTTATTTTGGTCACACAAACGCATAATAGCCAGTGCCGTAGCTGTTTTACTAATTGAAGCAACATGCATCGGCGTCGAATCTGTCAATGGAATTTGCTTCTCGAGATTTGAGTAACCCCTTGTTCGAGAATAGATTATTTTGTCATTCTTCGCAACCAGAAACTGCCCGTTAAACTCAGGATTTGCCAAATATCTGTAGAAAAAAGTGTCTGAAATAAATCTTGCCTTTTTAACCCAGTTCTTTTTAGGAGCAGGCATTTTGACAAAATAAGTAGACGTTGATTTTAACTTTACTTTCTTAGATTTCCGACCACAGAAGGTGAACAGAAATAAAATCGTTAAACCATAAATCAAGCAATTAAAACGAAAGAAAAGCATTACTTTATTTGTCAAAAAAGGCTGTCAGAAATTATCCAACAGCCTCGAAATCAATTAATTTCCTTATTAAATATTCTCAATAATTAACGCTGACGCACCACCACCTCCGTTACAGATTGCGGCACCACCGATTTTCGCATTGTTTTGTTTTAGTACGTTAATCAAAGTTACCACAACACGCGAACCTGAGTTTCCAAGTGGGTGACCAAGAGCAACAGCTCCACCATTTACGTCCACCTTTGCAGGATCCAAACCTAAGATTTTCATATTTGCCAATCCGACAACCGAAAATGCTTGGTTCAATTCCCAATAATCAACATCTGACGTTTTCAATCCTGCTTTGTCCAATGCTTTTGGAACTGCCAATGAAGGCGCAGTCGTAAACCATTCAGGAGCTTGCGCCGCATCTGCGTATGAAACAATTTTCGCGATAGGTTTTAAACCATATTTCTCAACTGCTTCTTTGGATGCCAATACCAACGCAGATGCTCCGTCATTCAATGTGGAAGCGTTAGCAGCCGTAATTGTTCCTTCTTTGTCAAATGCCGGTTTCAAACCTGGGATTTTATCCAAAAACACATTCTTGTATTCTTCGTCTTCACTTACCATGATGGGATCGCCTTTTCTTTGCGGAACAGCTACCGGAACGATTTCATTGTTAAATCTTCCTGATTTCCATGCTTCAGCAGCACGCGTGTATGAAGTGATGGCGAAATTATCTTGATCTTCACGAGTGATATCGTATTCTTTCGCACATAATTCAGCGCAATTCCCCATTGGAACTTTGCTGTAAACGTCCAATAGTCCGTCTTTCGTGATTCCGTCCAACATGGTGATGTTTCCGAATTTCGTTCCATTTCGACCATTAACATAATGTGGCGTTTGAGACATGTTTTCCATTCCTCCAACTACTACAACGTGGTTATCACCTGCAAAAATAGTTTGCGCACCAAGCATGATTGATTTCATTCCTGAAGCACATACTTTATTGATGGTCGTACACGGAACATTTTTGTTCAATCCTGCTCCAAGTGCAGCCTGACGAGCTGGTGCCTGCCCCACTCCAGCTTGTAAAACGTTACCCATGAAAACTTCATCGATAGCATCTACTAAAATGCCTGCACGCTCTACCGCACCTTTAATTGCTGTTGAACCAAGTTGCGTTGCCGAAATACTCGACAATCCGCCCATGAAAGCTCCCATTGGGGTTCTTACCGCGGAAATAATGTAAACTTCTTTTGACATACGTTTAAAAATTGTGTTGCGAATATACGGGTTTTGGGTGGGAAAAAGTTTGAAGGCTGAAAGAAAACCAATTATAAATTATCTTGAAAAAACAATCTTTAGCTTTTTATTTGAACCTCAGCTTCTCATAAAATAAATTAACTGCTATAAAGTATAATTCCCGCTGCATCAATATAGACGTTGACATTGACAAGCTCAAAATAAGCATACCAATTAATAAAAACATCCTCAGTCGTAACATTTTTTAATGTATATTTGTTACGAATAAAATACATTTAAAACAATGCAATTATCTGAAAAACAAGTAATTTCAAGAATAAGAGCACATGGAAGAGGTTTTGTTTTTACACCAAAGCTCTTTTCTTCTGTTACGAATGATTCAGGTAGTATCAGAACTGCCCTTACTCGATTAGTTCAAAAAAATGCAATTCGTCGATTGGCTCATGGATTATATGATTTGCCTGAAATCCACGAAAAACTGGGGCCAATAATGCCCACAACAGAAAAAGTAATTGAAGCAATTAAAACTTGTGAAGCGATTGAAGTTCAACCTACTGGATCTTATGCTGCCAATTTATTGGGTTTGTCCACACAAATTCCCATGAAAATTGAACTTTACACCAATGGGCCAAAAAAAACAATTCGGTTCGGAAAACAAGTAATTGTATTGAAACCAACCACTCCCAAAAATATGATTGGTGCCGGAACAAAAGCTGGACTTATTCTTCATGCCCTTCGTCAAATCGGAAAAGAAAACATTACGCAAGAAATGATTTCACATATCAAAAATCAATTGGTAGATAAAGACTTAAAACACATAAAAAAACAAGCTTTGTATGCTCCAATTTGGATTGCTAAAATAATGCGTGAACTTATAGATGAAAAATAAGGAATGAACGGATTTATTCAATTATCCTCCCAAGAAAGGAATCTTTATTGCCGACAAGCATCTGAGAAAATGGAAGTTTCGCTTCCTCCTGCTGTTATTGAAAAAGACTTTTGGGTTTGTTGGATTCTTCAAATTTTGAATGAAATTCCAGAATTAAAGGGAAACATAACGTTTAAAGGTGGGACATCCTTGTCAAAAGCATTTGGTTTAATTGACCGCTTTTCCGAAGATATTGATATTGCAATCAACAGAAAGGTATTTGGACAGGAACCTCCTTTTGGCGCTGAAGATGCTGTGTCGAATAGACAACGAAAATTGCGACTGGAAGAACTTGAAAGAAAAAGTCAATCATTCATTCTTGATGATTTGATACCGAAACTAAAAGTAAAAATTGAACAATACCTTTTACCTAATGAATTTTCTATCAGGCCTATTATAAAAGGAAATGAGGTAAATATAGAATTCGAGTATCCGGGAACATTAAAAAACGAATTAGGTGCTTTACTCCCTATTGTATTGATAGAACTTGTTCCAAGAGCTGATGAAATACCAAATGAAGAAAGAAAAATAACCCCAATTCTATATGATGTATTTTCGGATATTCTTGGGGATGGTTCATTTAAAACATCTGTTCTTGCCCCAGAGAGAACATTCTTGGAAAAATCATTATTCATTCACGAAACACTAGAAGGGTTCAATAAAGGAAGTGAAAGAAAGAGCAGACATTTCTATGATCTCTTTAAACTTTACAATGCAGGCATATTCGATAAGATCAAGGGCAATCCAAAACTATTAGATTTAGTTATTGAGCACCGCCAAATATTTTTTAAATACTCAGCACTTGACTACAATTCCATTTTGACCAAAGGCATAAAATTTTTACCACCTCAGAAATCTTTACTTGATTGGAAGACTGATTATTCAAGAACTGAAATTATGATTTATACCGAGAAACCAGATTTTGAAGCGCTAATGACATTTGCTGAATATTTTGAAAGTGAATTCAATAATTGGATTAAAAATAAGTCACTTCATTAACCCTATCTTTGCACTATGAAATTTACCCTATTTTTATCTCTTATCTTTTCTCTCCTAACTATTTTTTCCTGCGAAGAAAGCCAAGAAGATAATCGAAAAGTAATCGATGAAAGTCAGTTGCCCGATGACCACGGCGATTTGAATACCTATGCCAAAAGACACGTAGAAGCCCAATTACGCATTTCAGCCAATGAAAAGTATGATTTAAAGATTTACAAGGAAAACTTGGATGGCGATGATAAGGAAGATGCGATTATTGCAGTAAATCGATTAAACTTCGCGATTGAAGAAGCAGCTAATTCAGAGAATCCAGCAAAACGAGCTGAAATTGGATACATGGGAAATTTCAATTTTTTCTTTTATTACGATGGAGCCAAAGACATGATATCACCGCCTATTGTAGTTGCTTCTTCTCCCCTTTTACCGCTGAAAGTGAGTTTTGAGAACATTAGTTCGGATAGCTACAAGGACATATTAATCGACTTTCGAATTCGGAATTCAAGTTTTCGCGATTTTTTCTCGGTCATCAATCATACACCAAGAATGGTTTTCGAATTTAGAAACTTTGATGGGATGGGAACGACAAAAAGTGAATGTTATTCTTTTCAATATATGACTGGAAGCTATTCTGCCTTTAAAGATATACAAGTGATGAAAGCAAGCCTTGGTAATGTACCAAAAGATGCCGATTTGAATACCTTTGATCCAATTATCACTCCTACAAAAG
>JBMLTP010000225.1:0-3972 GCA_049239885.1 Crocinitomicaceae bacterium | reverse complement strand
TACGATGGAATTCGAGCCTTGGTTTTAGTGCCGACGAGGGAATTGGCAAAGCAAATTTCGAAAGTTGTAAATGAAATAGGAGGGAAGACCAATTTGAGTGCCTTGGGTTTATTTGGTGGAGTTGAACAGGAATCTCAAATAAAAACGTTAAAAAAGGGAATTGACATTCTTGTGGCGACACCCGGAAGAATGTTTGATTTGATTTCGCAAGGATATGTAGACATCTCTAGATTGGAAATTTTAGTTCTAGACGAAGCTGATTTGATGCTTGATCTCGGATTCAATAAAGATATCAAAGACGTCTTAAAAAAAGTCCCGAAAAATCGTCAAACCTTATTTTTTACCGCTACAATTGATAAGAAAATCAAATCCTTGGCTTACGATACAGTAAAAAATGCCATTCGAATTCAGATTTCACCTAAAAATCCGGTTTCAAAAAATGTGGCACATGCCGTAGCGTTTATCGAAATGGATGACAAACGATTCTTTTTGGAGAATGTCTTGAAGGAATACCCTGAGCAAAAATTCATTGTTTTTGTGCGGACGAAAGTCAGAGCAGAAAGAGTTGTGGCAGCAATGGAACGCGTTGAGCTTAAATCAGAAGCACTTCATGGAGGAATAGATCAAAAGGAACGTTTCGCAATTTTGGATCGTTTTCGATCAGGGGAAAATACGGTTTTGATTACCACGGATGTCGCTTGTCGAGGAATTGATATTCCAGATATGGATTACGTTATCAATTACGATTTACCTGACAACTCAGAAAATTATGTGCATCGCTGTGGTAGAACGGGTAGGGGTAACAAACTCGGTCAAGCACTTTCGTTTTGCAGTGAGGATGAAATCCCTTTGTTAGATGCAATTGAAGAATATACAGGCGAAGAAGTTGAACGTTATCACATTAATTCGGACGAGTATCGTGAAATTTTGGATGATACGGAATCGGGTGATTTCAATTGGCAAAAGTTAATTCGAGATAATAATTCCGAGGAGTGGACCGATAAATAAGATTTGTTATGAATACGAAAGCTATTTTTTTGTGTTTGACGTTACTTGTTTTTTCAGCTTGTTCAAAATCACATTCAGGTATGGAAAAAGGTAAATTACACGATTATACGGGGCTTGATGGTTGTGGAATGCTAATTGATTTGGACAACGGAACTACGTTGGAGCCAGCTAATTTAAATGATTTTCAAAGCGAAGTGAATATTGTTGATGGACAAAACATTTGGGTGAAGTATCACGCAATCGCTGCTGGAAGTATCTGTATGGTAGGGAAAGTTGTCGAAATTGAAGAAATGGAAAATCGTTAAGATAATTCAATTTTTTCCCACTTTAAAAAATTACTCCTTTTCAAAAAATGATCTTAGTTCATTCAGTCGCTGAATTTCGATCATTAAATCTTTCGGTGTATTTTTAGAGTTTAAATCATTGAAATTTAAAGTGTTATAACCACTTACTTCTTTAATCAATCGAAGCATTTCAACACTTTCAAGTTCTTTCGAAAGTTTGACTTCATTTTTTCCATCAGTTTCTAATTTCGGCCATTTTTCTGCCCAATTTTTTAAATTTTGCACTAATAAATCGCAACATGAAATTAAAAAGATTAACTCCGAATTTGATGCCATTTTTTGCAAAATCTGCGCACGATTTTTATGATAAAGATTGAATGTATCAAGCATTGATTCTGAATTCAACAGCTCAATTTCGAATTTGTCGATTTCGGTTTCTAATTTGAAATTCAACGTTTCACAAATTGTAACTAGTTGTTTAAGTTTTTTCTGCTTAGCAAGAATTAATTGTGGAACATGGCTATTCGCGAAAATTTCCTGCTTGATTTCAAATATTTTATTTTCTAACGCTTCCTCTGATTCTGAAATAGAATTAACCCCAATAATTTTTAGCGCTTCATTAGTATTCATTTTTCTTATTTCGTCGCATTCGGATATTTAAGAATTCAACCACTAAAGAATAAACAAAGGCAAAATAGACGTATGCTTTAGGGATTTTTTGATGGAAAGCTTCGGCAACCAAAAGCACACCAATAGTCACAAGAAAACTCAGCGCAATCATTTTAACAGTAGGATTATTACTAATGAACGTGCTTATTTGTCCGCTAAACAAGAACATGACAATCATGGAAACGATTACTGAAAAATATATGATTACCATTGGGTCATATCCCGTTTCAACGCGAATTCCGTTGGTCATTCCTATTGCCGTAATTACAGAATCAAAACTAAAAATAAGGTCCACAAATACAATTTGTGTGATGATTCCAGACATTGTCGTTTTGGTTTTATTGTGATCAGAACTTTCATTTCCCTTCACACTTTTATGCATTTCGATCGTGCTTTTATAAATTAAAAAGAGACCACCAATCAATAGCACTATGCTTTGACCTGAAACTCCAAAATCAAAGACATAAAAAAGAGGAGAGGTCATTCCAATAATTACTGAAACAATTCCCAAAAGAAACAACCTTACGATTAAAGCTAAAGATAAACCAATGTTTCGTGCCTTGCTTTTCTGTTCGAGAGGTAAATTGTCTGTTACAATTGAAATAAAAATGATGTTGTCAATTCCTAAGACAATTTCGAGAAGTGTTAAGATTAACAGATAAGTCCAACCTTGAAAAGTTCCTAGTATTTCAAAAAATTCCATTATGCTTTATTTATAAAATTAAAAAAGTAGTCTAAATCCTTCGGGTTTTGATCCGAATCCGTATGAATTTCAATTAGTTGAGTAATATTGTTTGGGTCGAAAAAATCTACAAGCGTTTCAAAAAGATCTGATTTTTCAACTATTGATTTACAAGTTAATCCAAATGCTTTCGCAATGGGTTCTGCTTGCTGGGTATGCGCAGATTCAAAGTATTTTCTGCCTTGATTCGAGCCTGCCGGACCTGGTATAATTTTAAAAATCCCTCCACCTTGATTGTTTACGACTATAATTTTCAAGTTTTTTGGAAAATCCGAAATCCATAAAGCATTGCTGTCGTAAAGAAACGAGATGTCGCCGCTAATTAAAACATGTTGTTGATTCGGATTAGCCATAGCCGCTCCAACAGCCGTGCTTGTGGAACCATCAATCCCGCTTGTGCCACGATTTGATTCGTATCGAACATTATGAATTGGATCGAATAGTTGACAGTATCGCACAACCGAACTATTTGCCATGTGAAGCACACAATTTTCAGGTAACGTTTGAAAAATTGAATCAAAAACAACGAGATCTGTCAAATTATCGATATTCTCCAGGCAAGCTGAAATGCTATCTTTTGCCAAATAATCAATCGTTTTCCATAATCCGAAATAATTTTGTTTATTTCGTTGGTAATCAATTTCGTTGATTTGCTTGAAAAATTTTTCAGGTTCAAGGTCTATGCTATCGGACAAACATTGATAAGTATCCATCCAAGGGAACTCATCTCCGATTTTCCAATGCATTTTCGGTTTGGCTTTTCTTAGAAAAGACTTTATTTTTTTCGAAACAACGGCTCCTCCTAATGTAATCAAAATATCTGGCTGATATTTTTCCTCTCCATTTAAAGGAATTCCATTTAATGTTCGATCGATACATGCTATATATGCCTCATTGAACAGATTTGACGTGTTTTCAACCAAAACGATTACGTTGGAGTTTTTTGCAAACTTTTCTAATTCAAGGTTTAATTCATCATTCTTTGCTAGCTGACCGCACAAAACCATGATTTTAGATTCTGATAACTGTTGAGAAGTCTTTTCTAGAAAGTTGCTATTTATTTGATTATCAGTTAATTTATTCTGAATTAATCGACTGAAATTTCTAGATTTTTCAACAGTATTATAGAGCGGTTCACTCAATCCGACATTAAAATGAACTGGACCTTTCCACTTCCCATATAAAAACGACATTCCTTCAGTGGTATTTAATTGAGCCCTCCAGATCGCATCGTCTGATATAGTTGTATCATCAAAGGAAATCGAATAT
>JBMLTP010000224.1:0-12440 GCA_049239885.1 Crocinitomicaceae bacterium | reverse complement strand
CAAGAAGAAAAGTCGCAGCACGTATATTGTATAATTGATAAAAGCCGAACGATGCAATTGGAATTTGAGGGATTGAACATCCTCGATTATTCGATCAATTCAACCTTGGTTTTTGCCAATATCTGTTTGTTAAAGGGAGATAAATTCGGACTTTTTACCTTTTCAGATAAAATTGGGACTCAAATTCCTGCGGATAGCAATAGCGGTCAGATGCGGATGGTTATGGAATCACTTTATAACCAAAAGACCAAGTTTCGTGACGCCAATTTCGAGTTGCTTCAAACGACCATTCGTCAAAAAATAAAAACGCGTTCGATGCTTTTGCTATTTAGCAATTTTGAAAACGAATTCGCGATGAGGCGAGCACTGCCTTATCTTCAACAAATCAACAAAAAGCACTTGTTAATATTAGTATTCTTCCAAAATTCGGAATTAAAAGATTTAGCCTATTCGAATCCATTGTCATTGAATCAGCTTTATACTGGTATCATAGCCGAACGAATGATTACTACGAAAGCTCGAATGGCACGAGAATTAAAGCAATACGGCATTCAAACAATTCTTACATCACCCGAGGAACTATCAGCAGGAGTCATCAACAAATATCTTGAGTTGAAGGCCAGGGGGAGTGTTTAATCTTAAGGTTTCTCTCATTTAAATTAAAGGAAATTGAATTTTTATAATCTTTAAATTATACGTATATTTGATTTATTATTTATACGTATGAATGCAAAATTAACCTTATCCATCGAAAGTCAACTCATCCATGAGGCAAAGGAAGTAGCAAAGAAACATGGTAAGAGTTTGTCGAATTTAATTGAGCAATATTTAAAGTCGCTTACAGCTCCCGCTACTAATATAAATGAGGAAACATCTGCTTTGATTAATCTCAAAGGAAGTTTTTCGGATCCAAGAATCACAGATAATGAAAACTTGCTCAGTGCGTTGAATAAAAAATATATGCAGTAATGAAGCGCGTGTTATTCGATACGGATGTTTTATTGGATTTTCTTTTTGACCGAAAACCATTCTCGGATCACACGTTAAAACTGTTACTGGCATGTCAGGATAAAAAAATGATTGGGTTTCTTACTCCGGTAATTTTTTCAAACATGTATTACATCCTACGACAGCAAGCTAGTCATGTTTACGTCAAAGAAAAACTGGATGTGTTGTTATCCATTTTGCGTGTGCTACCAATGAGTGAACAAACCGTTCATTTGGCAATAAATTCATCCTTCAAAGATATGGAAGATGCCTTGCAGTATTTTAGTGCTTTAAAAAATGCTAATGTGGATGCAATTCTAACTCGAAACACAAAAGATTTTAAGAAGTCAGCGATTCCGGTTTTCCTTCCTTCAGAATGGATTGCGGTGATGGATATTGCTTGAGATCTTACTTTTTTTGCCAAACGTTTCCTGCGAAACACTTGTTTTTCCTTCCCGTGCTTTGGTTCTGATATTCCCGCCACATCGGACAGACCTTTTTGGGCAATACCAAAAGAACACCACCACTAAAAGAAATCAACACAATTTAAATTATTTAACAGCTTTTCGATTTTGTTTTTTCCTAATTTTGAATCAATCAAAATAATAATCACTTAAAAAAATAATTATGGCATTTGAATTACCAAAATTGGCTTATGCATACGACGCATTAGAGCCATATATAGACGCTCGAACAATGGAAATCCATTATTCAAAACACCACCAAGCGTATATTACGAATCTTAACAATGCCATTGCAGGAACGGAGTTGGAAGGTAAAACAATTGAAGAAATTTTAAAAGTTTGCAAGGACAAGCCTGCAGTTCGTAACAATGGCGGTGGATATTGGAACCACAACTTGTTTTGGGAAATTATGAGTCCAAATGGTGGTGGAGCTCCAATGGGAGAATTAGCAACAGCTATCAATGAAGCTTTCGGTGATTTCGAAACATTCAAAGATCACTTCGCGAAAGCTGGCGTAACTCGTTTTGGATCAGGTTGGGCTTGGCTTTGTGTTACAGATGGAAAATTAGAAATTTGCTCTACAGCCAATCAAGACAATCCATTGATGGGTGAGGGTTGCGAGGGAACACCAATTTTAGCATTGGATGTTTGGGAACACGCCTATTACTTGCACTACCAAAACCGTCGTCCGGATTATATTTCTGCATTCTTCAACGTTGTTGATTGGAATGTCGTAGCAGCGAAATATCACGCAGCGAAATAATTAAAATTCTAATTTATAAAGAAGAAGACTGTCGTGAATGGCAGTCTTTTTTGTTTCAACAAGAATCCAATCCTTCAACAGCTTTTCATTTGACAAAAAGTATAAACGTACTTTATTCTTATATTTGATTCTCAAACGGTCCATATGCAGTCTAAAATTTTGTTAGTCGTTTTATTCTCTCTTTTCAGTTCAATTGTCGTTAGTCAATTTTCGCCGAAAGATTTCCTTGGTTATGAAATTGGACAAAAATTTACGCGACATCACGAGGTTGTAAACTATTTTCAAGCCTTGGAAAAAGCTTTTCCATCTAATCTGAAAGTTGAAAAATACGGCGAGACCTATGAAAATCGTGACTTAATTCTTGCATATATTGGAACTTCTGAAAATCTTCAAAAGCTGGAGCAAATTCGAACAAATCACGTCAATTTGGATAAGAATGAAAACGTGGCAATCGTTTGGTTGAGTTACAACGTTCACGGAAATGAATCTTCAGGTACAGAGGCCGCGATGGAAACGGTTTTTCGACTCTTAACGGACAAAAAGGAATTGCTCAAAAATACGGTTGTTATCATGGACCCTTGTCTAAATCCAGATGGACGTGAGCGCTATGTCAATTTTTATTATCAATACGGAAACCGAATTCCTGATTCACAAAAGTTCAGCGCCGAACATAACGAACCTTGGCCAAGCGGTAGACCGAATCACTATTTATTCGATTTGAACAGAGATTGGGCTTGGATGACCCAAATTGAAACACAACAGCGATTGGTAAAATATAACAATTGGCTTCCACACGTGCATGTTGACTTTCACGAGCAAGCCATCGATGAACCTTATTATTTTCCTCCTGCGGCTGAGCCCTATCATCAAGTGATAACCAAGTGGCAGCGAGATTTTCAAAAGGATATTGGTAAAAAACACGCTTCCGAATTTGATAAGAATAGTTGGCTTTATTTTTCCAAAGAAGTTTTTGATTTGCTCTATCCGAGTTATGGTGACACGTATCCCATGTATAGCGGATCAATCGGAATGACATACGAGCAAGGGGGCAGCGGACGCGCGGGATTATCTGTACTTACAAAAGTTGGTGATACCTTAGAATTAAAGGATCGTGTTTTACATCACGTCACAACGGGTCTTTCAACTGTTGAGTTGAGTTCTGACAAAGCAGATAAATTGATTAAAGAATATCAGAATTTCAGGAAAGAAAATAAGTTTAAGTATAAATCGTATGTTCTTTCCGGTAGCCAAGAATTATTGGAGCCATTAATCAATCAACTTCAAATCAACGGAATCAAAATGGAATCCGCTCCCGAAAATACAGCGGTTAAGACATACAATTATCAAACGGGTAAAGTAGAAAGCTATTCAATTAAAAAAGGTGATATCCTTGTTTCAATAGATCAAGAAAAAGGAACCTTGGCAACTGTTTTATTGGAGCCAAAAACTGAACTAAGTGACTCTTTGACGTATGACATTACAGCTTGGAATTTACCATTCGCCTATGGAATTGATGCATTTGCGTCAGAGAGTAAAATCAGCGGAAAACCTTTATCAAAAACAGTTCCGATAAAAAATGAAATTCAACCTAATTGTTATGCATATTTGGTAAAATGGAATTCTTTGAAATCAGCAAAATTTCTAGCCGAATTGCAATCTGAAGGAATTAAAGCTTCATACCACGATCAATCGTTCAAATTGAATGGTCAAACGTTTGAGCCAGGAACGCTCATAATTAACCGAGGAGAGAATCAACAAGCTGATTTTGATCAAAAAGTAACAAAAATTGCAAATTCACATCAAGTTCAACTCTCATTTACAGCAACAGGTTTTGTGGATGAAGGGCTAGATTTTGGATCAAGTCATGTGAAGCCGATTTCGCAAAAGAAAGTTGGGTTACTAATGGGAGACAATGCTTCATCATTATCAGTTGGCGAAGTTTGGCACTTTTTCGAACAGCAATTAAAAACGGGTATTCACTTGATTTGGGAAATTGATTTGGAATCTGCTTTGGAAGAAATCAATACGTTGGTCATTCCTGAAGGTAATTATCAATTGTCGAGTAATGAATCACTTAAAAAATGGATTGAAGAAGGTGGTAATCTAATTGTAGTAGGTGCTGCAGCGTCTAGTTTTGCATCTGCTGAATTCGATTATTTTGGAATTAAAAGAAAGGAAGATACCGATACGACCTCCAAGGATTTGAACTATGGTTCTCTTGAAAGAAATGACATTAGTAAAGCAATAATTGGCGCAATTTTTAAATGCGAGTTGGATAAAACGCATCCGTTGAATTTTGGATTTAATCGCTATGAAACGCTAAGGCAAAGTGCTGATAGCTATAGTTTGTCTGAAGGCTTGAAATTGGTTCGACTTGAAAAAAATCCGAAGGCGTTGAACGGATTTGTAGGAAGTGAAGTGAATGAAAAACAGTCAGAGGCAATCATTGCTGGAGTTCAAGAAATTGGCACGGGGCAAGTTGTTTATTTAATTGATAATCCGTTGTTTCGTGGATTTTGGGAAAGAGGGAAATTGCTTTTTTCCAATGCGGTTTATCTTGTTGGAAATTAATACATCTACAAACGAAAGTTCATGGAATCAGAAATACTTAAATATGATAATCTGAATGCAGATCAAAAGAAGAATTTCGAACGTATTTATTTAGAGGCATTCCCTAGTAACGAAAGAAGAGATTTTAATCTTTTGATAAAAGGTATAAAATCAAGAAATTATTTTATGTTCGCCTTAGTCATTGAGTCAAACTTATCGGCAATTGCTTGTATTTATTCTCCTTTATATAATTCTTTTGCACTGCTTGATTATTTTGCTGTGGATTCTAACTTGAGAGGAAAGGGAATAGGAAGTATATTCTTTCGGAAATTAGCAGAAAATAATTCAATACAAACTTGGAATTTACTTCTTGAGGTTGAAGACCCATTATTTGATAATGATGATCAAATTAAAACCAAACGAATTCAATTTTATGAAAACAACGGAGCTAAATTAATTTTGAATTACGATTATATCTTACCTGATTTGGATGGAAGTGGTAAGACTACTCAAATGAAAATAATGATAGTACCAAAAATACAAATTGAAGATAGATTAAAATTTATCGAATTCATTAAACTTGTCTTCAAAGAATTATACCTAAGCGATGATTCAAATGAAACGTTAAACTTAAATATTAAAAAAGTCCCAAAAACTTTAAATTTTTGATTTATTATGCTTGATATCTTAAACTTTATTGTTGGTTCTACATCAACTTTACTCTCCGCAGTGGCAATTTATCTTTATATTGTATTATGGAAAAAAGACAAAACAGATGGTTCTTATGACGTGTTTGACTCCTTTTACAAGGATATACTTTTCAAAGGAATGGAACATCCAGAACTTAGAAACCCTACTTACACCAAAGATTATCAAAACAAGTTTTCAGATAATGAACTCGTAAGGTATGAAACTTACGCATTCTTAACATTTAACTTTTGCGAAACACTCTATGACAGGGGGAATGAAAATTTATTGCATACTTGGCAAGATGTCATTTTTGTCGAAATGCACTTACACAGTAATTGGTTGAATCATCCTGATAATCAAAAAAAATACAAAAAAGAGTTCTTGGATTTTTTAGCTAATTTGACCAATGGTCGAACTTCCAGATATTAGTAATTTTTCTGAAAAAAAAGAAGGCGCTTACTTCCTAAAAGAGTTTGAAATTGAGTTTTGTTTTTTATTTTTTGTTCCTTGACAATTGAATTTTATTTTTTGAGTCCATCTTACAAGATCAATCATCAGAGATCGGGTTTTTAAATAAGAAACAACTTTTTTATTCCATAAGCGCGCTTCCCACACGCTCACCTTATTACAGGCGAGTCGTATGATTAAACTGGTCTAATTCTTCTTGAATTGACTCAAGTTCGTTTTCTATTTTTTCGATATGTGCGTCGACAGCTGCCGAACTTAATGCCGCAGTATATCGGACACTTGAGTTTTCGTAGCGATTTACGACAAGCCCCTGGTTGGTATCTACTCGACGTAGTCTTTTAACAAAGTTTTTTAGCTCAGAGAGTCTAAAAATTTTCTCCCTCACTGGTTCGCAAGCGTGGTGTATTTTAGTTTTTAGTTCGATGAACGCATTGGTTTCATCGTTTAGTTGTTGTAACAACGCTTCGGGATTGAATTCCCGCTCATTTCCTTCAGGGATGCTGTTGTTAGTTGATAAACGGTCCCAAAGTTTGTTGATTTGATTCAACCTTTTGTTTTTTTCTTTTAATGCTTGCGCAATTGTCATAGATGTTATTTTTGATTTCGGGTTATTAAACGCAAGTCATTTTTATTTATAACAAATTGCGATAAATTTTTTATTTTAGTTTCCAAGAAAAACTTATTCATGCGCTTTTTAATTTATCTTCTGACAGCTTTCGTTGTTTTGTCTTCTTGCGAAGAATCAGCTAACTCAAACGTAAACGAAGATCCAATTTCTAAAACAGAAAATTTAGATTGGTCGAAAGAACTAAATGAATTCAAAGATAAAACCATTGAAAAAGGCCAAAAATTGAGTGATAAACTCAAAAACAAGTGGAAGAAAATTGAAATTAATGGTTTTTCTGTTGAAGATGATATGAAGATGGGGCAACAATTGTATGACGAAATTAATTCATCCACAGATTATAAAATAGTATCTAAGATTGAAAATCCGAAAGTTTATGAATACATTGAAAATATTAAACAAACGATTTTAGCGAATGGTAGTTTTCGATATAAAGATAAATTCGAATGGAAAATTACTGTTCTCAATGATGATAATACCATAAATGCGTTTTGTGCTCCAGGTGGTTACATTTTTATTTACACGGGAATTTTGAAATACCTTGATAATGAAGCGGAATTAGCGGGTGTTTTAGCACATGAAATGGGGCATGCGGAGCGTCGCCATGGAACACGGCAAATGACAAAAACGTATGGCATAAAAATGCTGTTGGACTTTATCTTTCGAGGAGAAAATAGTCAATATTTCAAACAAGTAATAGGTGGATTATTGTCCCTGCGCTATTCTAGAGCCTACGAGCGCGAAGCAGATGAATGTTCCGTAAATTACCTCTGTAATACTTCATATCAATCAGATGGTGCAGCAGGGTTTTTTGAGAAAATCGTGAAAGAGGAGGGGGCAAGATCAGAAGAATTATTAAGCACACATCCTGATCCATCGGAACGAATCAATAATTTTCATTCTTTAAAAAATGAATTGAATTGCAAGGGAACTCAAAATTATACCGAACGTTATCGTACAATTAAAAAGCTAAGAATAAGGTAGAAGTTTATTGACCTTTTCCGATTAAAAATACGGTTGGGCTTTTAGATAAATCGTATGCTTTTTCTCGCCAATCTTTAACCGATAGCGTGGTGATTCTCGAATTTATAAGCGTTAAATTGGAAGCAATGCATAATTCTGTCGAATCACTTAATTCATTTAAAAGATCTTCCAAAACATGCATGTTTCTAAAAGGAGTATCCATAAAAATGTGGGTTGTTCCAGTTCTTCGACAATCCATTTCGAAATCTTTTAATTTTCGAACGCGGTCTTTTCGATCTTTTGGAAGGTATCCGTGAAATGCGAATTGCTGTCCAGAAAAGCCACTTCCCATAAGCGCTAAAAGAAATGAAGAAGGACCAACCATAGGCACCACTTCGATTCCTTGTGAATGCACCAAATTGACTAACTCCGCTCCTGGGTCAGCAACGCCCGGACAACCTGCCTCTGAAAGTACACCAATGTTTTCTCCTTGAGTTAGCTTGAGTAGCACTTCCATGAGCATTTTTTCCCCAGAATGTTTATTCATTAAAAAAAATGTACTGTCGTCAATGGGGAATTCGCGATCCATTTTGCGAAGTAAGCGACGTGCTGATTTTATTTCTTCCACTGCGAATAGCCTTAAATCCTTCACGATATTAACTACATCCACCGGAATTAAATCCGTGATTGTTTCTCCACCTAAGGTATTTGGAATTAAATATAATTTACCGGATTTCGCCATTTTTTATTTTTTCGATGATTACATCAGTTACTTTATCCAATAAATCATAAACATCCATGAAGTCTTTCATTGAACCATAATAAGGATCAGGAACTCGCTTGGATTCATTCGGATAAAGTTCTTCGAGAATTAATTTTACTTTTTCTTGCTCGGCGTCAATTGCAGTGAGCTTATTAACATTGGATAAGTTGGATTCATCCATGACATAAATAAGATCAAAATCTTGAAAGTCATTTTTTGAAAACTGTCTTGCTCGTAATTCTTGGATATCAGTTCCGCGTGATTTTGCTGTTTCGATCATACGGTGATCAGGAGGAGAACCTGTGTGATAATCTGCCGTTCCTGCAGAATCTACAAAAACATTTAAATTATGATCTTTAACTTTTCGACGTAGTAATCCATCCGCCATAGGTGAACGACAAATATTTCCTAAACACACCATTAAAATGCGTAGGTCGTAGTTGGTTGAATTCAAAATGAATTATTGGATTGTCAATTTTTTCTCCAATTCCTCAATGTAGTGACGGAACTGTTTGTCAGTTTCAGAAAGGTTAACAACAGTTCGACAAGCATGAAGTACCGTAGCGTGATCTTTTCCTCCGCAATGAGCTCCAATGTTTGCCAAGGATGATTTTGTCATCTTTTTAGAGAAATACATAGAAATCTGTCTTGCTTGAACAACTTCTCTTTTTCTCGTTTTTGACTTAAGCATTTCAATCGGTAAATCGAAATAATCACAAACAACTTTCTGGATGTATTCAATTGAAACTTCTCTTGCAGTGCTGCGAACGAACTTGTCTACCATTTGCTTGGCTAGATCAAGTGTAATCGCTTTTTTATTTAGGGAAGCTTGAGCTAACAATGTATTTAATGCACCTTCGATTTCTCGAACGTTTGTATTAATAGAATAGGCAAGATACTCAACCACTTCTTTTGGTAATTCAATGCCGCTACCGTACATTTTCTTCTCAAGGATTGCGATTCGTGTTTCCAAATCAGGAGTTCCTAAATCAGCTGATAATCCCCACTTGAAGCGAGAAAGTAAGCGTTGTTCCATTCCTTGCATTTCAACAGGAGCTTTGTCAGAAGTCAAAATAATTTGCTTCCCATTTTGATGCAAGTGATTAAATATGCTAAAAAACACATCTTGTGTTCGCTCTTTACCTGCGAAGAATTGAACATCATCAATGATTAAAACATCAATCATTTGGTAGAAATGAACGAAATCATTGGTTGTTTGATTTTTAATTGCATCAATGAATTGATGTGCGAATTTCTCAGATTGAACGTAAAGAACTGTTTTATTCGGGAAATTATCTTTGATAGCAATTCCAATCGCGTGAGCCAAATGCGTTTTCCCAAGACCAACACCACCATAAATTAATAGTGGATTAAATGCAGTTCCACCCGGCTTGTTCGCAACGGCATAACCTGAAGCTCTCGCCAAACGATTGCATTCTCCTTCAACAAAATTTTCAAACGTAAAAGCAGGAATCAAATTAGATTCGATGTTTACTTTTTTCAGTCCAGGAATGACAAAAGGATTGCGAATTTGCTTTTCAGTCACGTTAATCGGCATGTTAACCGGAGAATTCTTCAGGGAATTCGTATTGTGTGGAGGAATTTTAACCGTGTAAGGATTGGAATTCTTAGAATTGTTCTCCATGACAATGCTGTATTCAAGACTTCCTTCTTGACCTAATTCCTTTTTGACAACTTTTCGCAGTAACGTAATGTAATGTTCTTCCAACCATTCATAAAAGAAATGTGAAGGTACCTGGATAGTTAAAACACTATTTTCCAATTTTACAGGAATTATAGGTAGAAACCAAGTTTTAAATGCTTGAAGAGGAACATTGTCCTTGATAACTTTCAAACAAGATTCCCAAGCGCCTTCGTGACTTTTACTCATCGTATATTCTTTAAATCATTAATTATTTTAATCTCATTCAACTGAAAAAATCAGTAAAAACGTTGTTCTGAAAAGAGGAGTACAAATGTTTGTATAAAAAAGTTAAAAAAAAAGTGTTTTGCCTATTGACTTTTTAAAATCTTTTACTTGTATCAGTTTTTTTTATAAAAATATTCTCCTTTAATGTCAACTTCTAAATTTAGCTATTTATTTCTTAATTTTCACAAACTTTTTTGAAATAAATGAATCTGGATATTCAATACGCACATACTTGTCAATTGCGGGTTCGATATGGCGAAACGGATCGCATGGGTTACTGTTATTATGGTAATTATGCGGAGTTTTTGGAGGTGGGCAGGGTAGAGGCAATTCGTTCAAAAGGGATTACCTACAAAAAATTGGAGGATGATGGAATTATGCTTCCTGTTTCCGAATTTCAAATAAAATATTTGGCTCCTGCATTCTATGACGATTTATTGAATATTGTAACTTGTATTAGTCACTTGAAAGGTTCAAGATTGTACTTTACCTACGAAATATTTAATCAAGAAAATAAAAAATTGGTAGAAGCTTCAACCACATTGGTTTTTGTTAAAGCGGATACCATGAAACCTACACTTGCCCCAGATTCATTTATTAATAAATTCATATGACAGTAAATTCAAGAGAAGGAAGCTTTCTTTTTGAAGAATTCGATTCTGCGTTCCTTTTAAAATTCTTTACGCATCGAAAAGGGGAAACGAGAATTGGAGATTTTGATTTGAATAAAAAAAATGCTCGCTTTGTTATAGTGGGAATTCAAGAAAGTATTGGTCCTTTGGCAAATAATGGTTTTTCGGGTTCTGAAAACGCTTTTGATTCATTTTTGCGTGTTTTTCTCAATTCCCAAGTTCATGAAGGCTTTAATATTGATCAGATTTCCATTTTGGGATCAATTAAATTTACTTCTTCCTTTTCTTCGGTTGAACATGCTTCAAAACAAGTTGCTGAATTGGACGATTTCGTAATTGAACTTTTGAATGAGCGTGTTTCGGAAAATCAAATTCCAATTGTTATCGGTGGCGGACACAATAATGCTTTTCCTTTAATAAAGTGGAGGTCTAAAGAAAAAGCGATAAATGTTTTGAATTTGGATCCCCACGCGGATTGTCGTGAAATACATCGCAGACATAGTGGAAATTCGTTTTCATATGCCATTGATCAGGGGTTTTTAAATGAATACGCCGTTTTAGGTCTTCATGAAGCGTTCAATAATTCGTTCATTCGAAATTTCTTAGTTGGTCAAAGAATCAAGCATTCGTATTATGAGGATTACCTCGTCGGAAACCGAAATTTAATTGATGATGCTTCTGAAATCATCCAATCTTGGAATTTGGATAAACATAGAATCGGGATTGAAATAGATATGGATAGTATTGCGAATATGCCTAGTTCAGCATTCAGTCCTTCTGGTTGGAGTTTGGATGAGGTTAGAGCCTATTTAATGCGAACCATACCACAGGTTGAACAATTGGCATACGTTCATTTGCCGGAGGCAGCCCCAAAAAATGATCTTGAGCATAAATTGGTTGGAAAGGCACTTACATATTTAGTTAGAGATGTTGTAAATAAGGCTAAGTGATTTTGTTTTTCTCTGAATTTTTATTACATTTAGAGAAATCAATTTATGCTTCAAAAAATTGCCTTGATTCGTGATTTCTTTCCATTTCGATTAATTCAATCGCAACTGAAATATAATTTTTTCGGGTTAATTTATTGGGTCATTCTTTTTTTGATTATTTCAGAATCTTTTGGCTATGCTTTCGGAGTGCCAATTCTGTTTTTTTCGCCAGAGTACTTGGGTAAAGTAAGCTATTTGAGTTTTTTGTTTCTTGGGTTTAGTGTTGGGGGTTTTGTAATGGCATTCAATGTTTACAGTTACACGAAAATTGGTCCGAGATTTCCATTTTTGATTGTCGTTTCAACACCTTTCTTTCGATTTTGCATTAATAATTCCTTGATTCCAATCGTATTTATCGTTTTTTACCTCTTGAAAATGATGAAATTCCATTTAAGTGAAGAGCTTGCGGATTTCTCTCAGGTAGTTTTTTATTCAGTATCTTTTACACTTGGTTTTTTAATTTTTATTACACTTTCTATTTTTTACTTTTTTCCTTTACGGAGAAATAAAGATCAAGACGATGACGAGGAAGAAAGCTCTCAGAATCCAGTTTCATCTGTTGCTGTTAAAGGTGCTAAATGGTATAATTATTTCCGCTCAGAATCAAAAAGACCAA
>JBMLTP010000223.1:0-3390 GCA_049239885.1 Crocinitomicaceae bacterium | reverse complement strand
GTATTAAGTCGTTATAATCGGGATCATACAAATCTTCATTTTCAGTTTTTAACCCTCAATAATTCCTACTCCATTGAACCTCGAGTCGGTTTAAAATATCAGTTTTCAAAAACAAGCGCACTTAGCTTTGGTTACGGAATCCATAGTCAAATGCAACCGTTAGATTCTTACTTTTTTCAAACTTATGATGCTATCAATGACACGACAAAAACAAATTTAAATATGGATTTCACTCGAAGTCAACATATTGTAATGGGATATGATTGGCTTCCTTCCAAATTGTGGCGATTGAAAACTGAAATTTACTACCAATACCTTTGGAATGTTCCTGTGCATAACTATGCGAGTAGTTATTCGATGCTGAATGCAGGCGCAACTTATTATCCCAATAATCAAGTTGACTTGGAAAATAAAGGAACCGGAAAAAATTATGGAGTCGAACTTACAATCGAGCGATTTTTTGGAAAAGGATTTTACGGAATGGCAACAGGTTCGCTCTATGAATCGAAATACAAAGGAAGTGATGGTACCGAACGAAATACAGCTTTTAATGGGAAATTTGTTTACAACATCTTGATTGGAAAAGAGATAAAAGTTGGAAAGGAAAAACAAAACGCGTTTACTTTCGACATTAAGTTTACGCATGCTGGAGGACGATACTATACTCCAATTAATCTTGCTTTATCCCAACTTGTAGATTTTCAAGTTCTCAAAGGTGACGATTACGCATACTCTGAACGCTACCCTAATTTCTTACGATTGGACGTGAAAGCTGGATTTACACTAAATTCGAAAAAATATAAACTATCACAATCCTGGGCATTTGACATCAATAATGTAACAAACAACAAGAATATTTTTGCGGATCGCTACAACCCAACGACCAATAACATTAGCACCGCTTATCAAATTGGTTTCTTTCCGAATTTTGTATATCGCATTCAGTTCTAGATTAATTCTTATTTTTAAATAAAAATCCATGCGCTATCTAATTCTTTTTATTTTTCCAATCATTGGTTTTGCCCAACCTGATTCAATTTTCATTCGAAAAGTATATGATGAAGCACTGTTGAGAGGAAAAGCATACGAAGATCTTAGACAACTTTGCAAAGATGTCGGACCACGTTTGTCGGGATCGTCAGAAGCACAAATGGCGGTTGAATGGAGTGAACGAAAAATGGAATCGTACGGATTTGACAAGGTTTATTTGCAAGAAATCAAAGTTCCACATTGGGAACGTGGCACGAAAGAATCAGCATGGCTGAGACTTGAAAATGGAGAATTAATTAAACTACATCTGTTAGCTCTTGGTGGCTCCATTGGGACAAATGGTCTATTATCTGGAGAAGTAGTTGAATTCAAAACACTTGATCAACTGAAATCGGCTAAAAAAAATCAGGTCGAAGGGAAAATCGTCTTTTTAAACCAACCCATGGATGCCGCGCAAATTCAAACTTTTAAAGCATACGGATTGTGTTACGGCATTCGTGGAAATGGAGCTGTGGAGGCTGGTAAATTAGGCGCCAAAGCAGTCGTTATTCGCTCGCTTGTATTGCCTATTGATGAACATCCACATACTGGCTCGATGCATTATGAAGAAAATGTGACACGCATTCCTGCCGGAGCTTTATCAACGAAAGACGCTGATTTGCTTTCTAAAAAACTAAAAGAAGGAAAAACAGAACTCGTTCTTGAAATGGATTGTAGAAATTTCCCTGATGCTGTTTCGTACAACGTAATCGGAGAAATGAAAGGAACCGAATTCTCGAATGAAATCATCACGTTTGGTGGTCATTTGGATTCATGGGATGCCGGTGAGGGAGCTCATGATGATGGTGCTGGCGTCATTCATTGCTTGGAAGCTTTGCGTATCTTGAAAGAGTTGAAATACAAACCAAAACATACGTTGCGAGTTGTCTTTTTTATGAATGAAGAAAACGGTAACATGGGAGGAAAATCTTATGCAACCTGGGTGAAAGAAAAAGGAGAAAAACACATTGCCGCGCTTGAAAGTGACCGAGGAGGTTTTGCTCCAAGAGGTTTTGGATGTGACGGAACAGATAGTCAAGTTGCTTTTCTTCAATCATTATCAAGTAATTTTAAAAACTACGATTTACATGTCTTCGAAAAAGGATATGGTGGTGTTGATATTGGCCCGTTGAAAGAATCTTTCCCGGGAATTCCATTATTTGGATTTGTACCAGATTCACAACGCTATTTTGATTTTCACCACGCACCGAGCGATGTTTTTGAGAACGTAAACAAACGAGAATTGGAACTAGGAGCTGCAGCTATTGCAAGTTTTGTTTATTTGTTGGATAAAGAGTTGAAGTAAAGATTTTCTATTGGCTTTTAGCAGTCACATAATATAATTCGGATTCTTTTCGAAAAGCCTCCTGATGTCTCAGTGGCAATAAGGGAAATTGGGTTTAAATTGTCAAAGAGGTAAGATTTTTGGATTCTTGAATGACCATGATTTTGGTCAAAAACACAGTTAAGTTCAATTACGTTTAATCTCCTTTTTTCTGATATAAACATCATCAAACCGCTCCGAATACTCCTTAAACTCAGTTTTCATCCATTTATCCCAAAAGGTGAAATACAGACCATAATTTCCATTGAATTTTTCATGGTGCAAGTTGTGATGAGTGGAGGCTGTTTTATACTTCAAAAAGGGCAAACGAAGCCAGTTTTTAGGGTAGATTTCGTATCCCAAATGCGCCAACGAATTATTGATTAGATCCAGAGTTTGCCACAAAAAAAGGATGGGCCAGAATATCGGAACAATCATTGGTAAAACTAGAAATGGTAGAAATTCAATCAGATTTTCTAACGGATGAAAGGCAAAAATGGTCAAGGGAGAAGGATCCGTGCTTTTGTGATGTGTTTTATGCACCCAACGATAGATCTTCGGATGATGCATGAATCGGTGCGTCCAGTAAAAATAGGCATCGTAAAAAAAGAGGAAAAAAAACAATTGTAAAATACCCCAGGTAATTCCATATGCGTTGATGTCCCAATACAATTTCATGTAGCCTGCTTGATCGAGTAGCGTAATCAACGCTGTCAGAAAACCGGCCAGCAGAATAGAACCGAAAGAAAATAAAACATCATGACTGAAAAAATGCTTGTGTTGCTCACTTTTTGGTTGAATTCTCCGCCAGCGCCAAACGTTCTTCAGTCCTTTCCAAACCATCCAAAAAACGGCGATTCCGAAAACAGCATATAAAGATAAATTGAAGAAAGATTCTTTTAAGGCGCTTTGAAGGAAGACAGCGAAGTTGGTCATTGTTTAACTTCAAAAAAGTTTGTATACCAAATTTAATACTTCTTCCGGTTTTTCCAAAGGACTAATATGCCCACCTCCAATAACAATCGTTTCAATGCTTG
>JBMLTP010000222.1:0-7649 GCA_049239885.1 Crocinitomicaceae bacterium | reverse complement strand
TCCAGCGACATGGTCTGCAACAAGCATGACAAATGGTATTTGGATTTTACATGATTATGTTGGGTCAATTGGAACAGGATCAACAGGTGCTTCTCGCGCCTTAACTCACGAAGTGGGGCATTGGTTGAATTTGGACCACACGTGGGGACCGAATAATAATCCGGGAAATGCGTCATCTTGTTCTTCAGACGATGATGTTGAAGATACGCCAAATTGCATCGGTGTTACTGCATGTCTTTTGAATGCGAATACGTGTAATTCTGTAAATGCTTATTGGAATTACGATGTGCGTGACAATGTTGAGAATTATATGGATTATTCCTACTGTTCTAAAATGTATACGCCAGGTCAAACAGCAAGAATGCGAGCAGCATTGCAGGGGACTTCCACCGGTAGATTTAATCTATGGCAAACTGCTAACTTAACGGCAACTGGTGCTACAAACGATTTCTATTTGTGTAAGGCTCAATTTACTACAGATAGAACAACTGTTTGTGCGGGTGATTCAATTCAATTAATTGATGATACCTACAATGCAGTTACAGGTTGGAACTGGGAAATAACACCAGCAACAGGATGGAGTTTCGCTGCTGGTTCAACTGCAACAACTCAAAATCCAACAATTAATTTTACTCAAACTGGACTTTATACAATTAAATTAACAGCTACAGATGGTTCAACCACAGATGATGAAGTTAAAACAAACTATATTCGGGTTCTTCCAGAATCTGCTGTGTTACCTTATTGGGAAGGATTTGAGTCATATAGTACTCTAGCAAACTTAACAAATTGGGAAGTTGTAAATCCAAGTAATAATAACGCATGGACAATTGAGAATACGACAGGGCATTCTGGTGCTCAATGTGCGAAATTGGTGAATTTCGGTCAAGCGGTTGGAAATGTGGACGAATTGATTTCTGCTCCAATTGATTTATCCGTTATTCCTTCTACAGGAACAGTGACTTTAAGTTTTAGATATGCTTACAGAAAACGAACAACAGCTGATTATGAATATTTGAAAGTATTTGTTTCTTCTGATTGTGGAAATAATTGGGCTCAAAGAAAAACGATAGGTGGTAATCAATTATCTTCTCTTACCTCTACTACCACATGGAAACCTACTCAACAAGCGGATTGGGTAACAGTTCACATGATTAATGTTACGAATTTATATTTTACTCCAAACTTCAAAATGAAATTTAGATTTGAAGCAGATGGAGGAAACAACATCTATTTGGATGACATTAATTTGTATGCTGGTGCGCCATCTGATAATTTGGTTCTTGGCATTAACGATTTGAATGATATCAATAATGTTGAACTTTATCCAAATCCAACAGAAGGTGATGTGCATATTAAGTTTTCTGCCAATCAAGCCGAAAAAATGGTTGTTCAAATTACTGATATTACGGGTAAATTGGTTTCGACCTCTCAAATTGCATCTAAAGAAGGAAGCAACTTAATCATTATCCCCACGGATGGAATGTCATCAGGTACTTACTTTGTGAAATTGGGTAATAATGCGAAAGCATTAAAATTTGTAGTGAAATAAAGGAAAAAATTTAATTACCTACTTCTTTGAAATAATTAAATAGGATGGTCGCTTTTGATTGTCCTATTTTTTTTATCAATTCCTCAATTCCTACCTTTTTTATATTCGAGATGGATTTAAATTCGCTAAGCAATAACTGTTTCGTCTTTTCGCCAATTCCTGAAATTTGATCAAGCTCACTGTTTATCGCGTTTTTACTTCTTTTGTCTCGATGATGCGTGATACCAAACCGGTGTGCTTCGTTTCGCATGAATTGAATGGTTTTTAAGCTTTCTGATCGTTTATCCAAATAAATCGGATATTGATCTCCTGGAAAGAATATCTCTTCCAACTTTTTCGCTATACCTACAATTGCCATTTCGCCCCTTAAGCCCAATTTTTCGATAGACTCCATAGCAGCGCTCAATTGCCCTTTGCCGCCATCAATAATGACAAGTTGCGGCAGCGTTTGTCCTTCATCCAAAAGCCGCTTATAACGTCGATAAACAACCTCTCGCATCGATGCGAAATCATCAGGCCCCTCAACCGTTTTAATATTGAAATGACGATAATCTTTTTTACTTGGTTTCCCATTTTTAAAAACAACACAAGCAGAAACAGCATTGGTTCCCTGAAAATTGGAATTATCAAAACATTCCATATGAATAGGGAGTTTTGTTAATTTGAAATCGCTCCTGATTCTTTCCAAAATTCGATCTTTAGTTGATTGAGGGTTTTGAATCAATGCTCTTTTTTCACGCTCCTTTTTAAAGTAAAAAATATTTCGTTTTGATAATTCAATGAGTTCCTTCTTTTCTCCTTTCTGAGGAACGAACAAATAAAAGTCTGTGAAAGGTGAATCGATTTGTTTTTCAACGATTACCTCTTTTGATTTGCTTTGAAATTTTTCTCGTAATTCCGGAAGAACAAAGTTTATTAAATCGGTTTCATTTTCGTTCAATTTTTTTTGAACTTCCGCCGTATATCCGTGAATAATCGCGCCTTCCTGAATCACCAAATAATTGATGATGAATTGATTTTCATTTTCCAAGTAACAAAAAACGTCAACATCATTCAATTTCGATGAAACGATAGTTGATTTCGAACGGTATTTTTCGATTTGTTCGATTGTTAATTTTAATTTATGAGCATCTTCAAATCGGTAGCTTTCAGATAATTGGAGCATTTTTTTTCTTAGCGCTTGAATTAACGAGTAAGTCTTTCCTTTTAACAGGAGCTCAATTTCGTCAATCATTGTATCGTATTCCTCTTCAGTTTGCTTTTCAACACAAGGCCCGAGGCATTTTCCAATGTGAAATTCAAGACATGTTTTATATCTCTTTTCAGCCAATTTTTTCGCTGATAAATCCAAACTACAAGTTCGTAAAGGATACATTTCTCGAATAAGTCCAAGTAGCGCATTCATCGCCTTTACATTTGGGTATGGGCCGTAAAATTTTCCATTAACCAATTCTTTCTGCCGCGTAGAAAATACACGTGGAAAAGATTCATTTGTAACTACAATCCACGGAAAAGTTTTGTCATCCTTTAGTTGGATGTTGTATTTTGGTTGGTAAGTTTTTATTAGATTGTTTTCAAGTAACAACGCATCCAATTCACTGCTTACAACGATATACTTTATTCTGACAATACTTTTAACTAAAACTCGGGTTTTGTTATTTTCCTGCGTTTTATTGAAATAGGAAGAAACCCGTTTTTTAATATTTTTAGCTTTTCCAACATAGATGATTTGTCCAGATTTATCGAAATATTGGTAAATCCCGGGCTCTTCTGGAAGCGAGGAAATTGTTTTTTTTAGTTCATCATTCGATTCACCCATAAGATAAAGTTAAAAACAAACTTTTAGTTGAAAGTAGTTAACACTATCTTTGTCATTATGTTGGATCAAATAATAAAATTCGCGTTAAAGGAAGACATTGGGGAAGCGGATCATTCAACCTTGGCTTGTGTTCCGAATGAAGCTGTTGGAAGCGCCCAATTATTGATAAAAGAAAATGGAGTTTTAGCAGGTGTTGAGGTGGCAAAGCGTATTTATGAAATTTACGATCCTAGTTTGGAAATTTCTTATTTCAAACAGGATGGGGATCGGGTTTCAAAAGGCGAAATAGCATTTGTTGTCAAAGGGTCTTCCCAGTCTATATTAACTACAGAACGTTTGGTATTGAATTTCATGCAACGCATGAGTGGAATCGCGACACAAACGGCAAAAATTGTTGAAGAAATTAAGGGTTGCAAAACGAAATTGTTAGATACCCGTAAAACTACCCCTGGAATTCGCTATTTGGAAAAATGGGCGGTAAAAATAGGAGGAGGGGAGAACCATCGTTTTGGACTTTACGATATGATCATGTTAAAAGACAATCACATTGATTATGCGGGAGGAATTATTCCAGCGATTGAAAAAACAAAGGAGTATTTGAATAAAAATAAAAAATCACTCGGAATAGAAGTTGAGGTAAGGAATTTAATTGAACTTCATGAGGTCTTAAGAATTGGTGGGGTGGAACGCATCATGTTGGACAATTTTTCTCCCGAGCATTTAAAAGAGGCTTTGGCAATTATTCCATTGGAATACGAGACGGAAGCCTCCGGTGGTATAACTTTGGAAAATATTCGTTCATATGCTGAAACAGGAGTTCAGTTTATTTCAGTGGGCGCATTGACCCATTCAGTGAAGAGCTTGGATTTAAGTTTAAAGGCACTTTTTTAAAGTTGATCTAGAATTTCTTCGTTATCTTCCTTTTTTATTTTTCTCTTACGCATTTGAAAAAGTGAGTAAAGTAAAAGAATGGAACCTACAATGATTAGAATTTTCGAAAGTGGGAATCCCATCATTAAAATAGATGTGAAAGGTATTCCAAGCATCTTAAAAACCAAACCGGTAAAAACAAAGAAGGATCCTAACCAATAAGATAAATTCGACGATGGATTTCCTGTTTTGTCTTTCGTGTAACTAATAAGGTTAAATAGAAATCCCAATCCGCCAAGGGTTAGAAAAATAATTAGGGTGGCCCCAATGGATAAACCGATATTAAATTTAAAAAATAGATTTGCTGCAAAGAAAAATGAAGTAGCGTAACAAATACCGCCAACTAATTTTAATAACTTCATTTTAATGAGGATTTAACCCGTGATTGGATTTCTGATAATTTGCAATATCTAATAAAAAATTAACCTCGTTTTCGATGGCATTTCCAATAACCACAACATTGGCACCAGCATTATGGCATCTTTCAATTTCTTCGATTGATCGAATTCCTCCTCCAACAATTAATGGCGAACCTATTGATTTTACTTGTTCAATCATTACGGAGGGAATAGGATTATTTGCACCGCTTCCGGCATCCAAATAGGTGAGTTGTTTCCCTTGAAGTTTCCCGGCTAAAGCAATTCTTCGAGCCAAAGCAATTTGATCCGACGGCAGAGGTGTCGTTTGAGAAATATATTCAACAGAAGTCTTTTTCCCTCCATCTACTAATAAATAGGAAGTTGAAATAATTTCGAGCGACATTTCATTCAATTCTTCCGCCGCAGCAATATGGTGTCCAATTAAATAATCAGGATTCCGGCCTGAAATAAGAGAAAGAAGTAAAATAGCATCGGCTAAAGGACTTATTTGGTGTGAGCCTCCTGGAAAAATTATAATAGGGAAATTTGAGTTTTTTTTAATCGTTGAGATGCAAAAGTCGAAATCTACTTTTGATACTGTACTTCCACCAATAAAAATAAAGTTTGGATTAGCTATTCTAAGTTTTTCGAAAAAAACATCAGAATTTTGGAATTTAAATTTTTCTGGATCAATTAAGACAGCAATTGAGCGCTTTTTACTTATAAGGTCAAAAAATATTGAAGACATCACTCAAAATTAAAACATAAAACGAGATTTTCTTTTATTTCAAAATGTAGGTTTACTTTAACCCATTGAAAATTTTGTTTCATTTCGGCAAAAATGGTTGAACATTTATCCCACCCATTTATAATCAAATCCGTTTTGAAATCCAGTCTTGAATCGTGATTTAATTTAAATAATGCCTCTTTTGCGCTCCATGCAATAGTGAGATCTTGAACGGAGTTTTGGTCAAATAATTTTTGCTCTTTTTCATTTAGAAAGCGATTTCTTACTTTCAATATTCTTTCGTGAAACTCTTCAATATCAATTCCAATTGGGTGAGTAGCTACGGCAAATGCGACGTGATTCTTACTGTGACTTATAGAAATGTGTTTTGACCCATTTCCGACAGTTGGCTTCCCATTGCTCAAGTATTTAATTTCTAATTGTGAGTCGTAGTAATTTCTAAGGTGGCGAATACCTATAAATTCATTTTTTCTTTCTGAATTGTTAATGCTCGAATATCGATTAATATCCTCTTCGTGCAAAGCAATTTCTTTTACATTCCATTCCATTTTTTTCGATAAAAAAAAATCTACTTGATTTTTTGTAAAATGATTTATGGAATTTTTAATTGTTTTCATCTTTAAATCAGACGTTTGTGATGATAAAATTAGTTAGGTTACAACTGGTCAAGTTAATTTTTCGTTAAATTAATTTTTTTTAACATGTACATATTCACAATGAAATTTTCTATATTTACAAGCTTAATTAAGCTTAAAAATAACAATTTTATACACAATACTATGGTTGGTAAAGTTAGATTATTATTACTAGGTATTTTATTATCAGGGTCTTATGTCTTTTCTCAAGCTGGACTTGGGACATTGAAAGGTAAGGTTAAAGATGCCGCAACAGGTGCGCCGCTTGGAATGAGTAAAGTGGTAATTATTCAAAATAGCGCTGCAAAAGGTGGTGCTCAAACCGATGCCGATGGAGAGTTTCAGATAAATGGTATTCAGCCTGGATCTTATAATGTTAAAATAACGAATCCAGATGGATATCAACCATCAATGATTGAAGAGGTTTCAATTTCTCCAGATCGTATAACATTCTTGGACAATATAACTCTAAGTAAACCAGGCAGCACTGGAACCGAGAAGGAAAAAGATCTTACCGAAGTAAAGGTTGTTCGTTACAAAGTTCCATTAATTGACAAAGATGGTGGTGCTTCAGGTGCAAAGATTACACGTCAGGATATTTCAAGAATGCCAGTTCGCTCTGCTGCTGCAGTTGCTCAATCGGTTGGAGGGGTAAATTCTGACGAAGGTTCAGGTGCCATTTCTGTGAGAGGTTCTCGTTCAGATGCGACCTATTATTTTATTGATGGTATCAAGGTTCGTGGATCCTCAAACCTTCCAAAGTCTGCTCTTGAGGAGGTTTCTGTAATTACGGGTGGAGTTCCTGCGAATTATGGAGATGTTACAGGCGGTATCATTGCAATTACAACGAGAGGCCCTGCTTCAACTTATTTTGGAAGTGCTGAGGTAGTCTCTTCTGGAATTTACATCAAGGGTCAGGATCCTTTAGGTTATGATGGGAAAGTTTTTGGACTGGATAAGTATGGTTATAACCTTTTTGAAGGGATGCTTTCTGGTCCGCTTTGGATGCAGAGAGATTCTACAGGAGCTAAGGTTAAGCCACGTTTAGGATTTTTAGTCTCGGCAAACTTTACAGATGAATTGGACAATAGACCTCTCAGAGATGGTGGTTATCGAATCAAGGACTCTGTAAGACAAGAATTAATTACAAATCCTCTTCGTCCAACTTCAACAGGTTTTGGTACATTCCATAACGCACTATTTTTAGACAAGAATGATTTCGAACAAGTTCCTTGGAGAATGAATGCCAGAAATTCTGTTTTCTCAGCTCAAGCAAAAATTGACGTTAACACTGGCCCAACAATTAACCTACAATTTGGAGGTTCATTGAATTATAGCTACGGAAGTAACTACAATTATGGTGGATCTTTATTGAATTTTGAAAATTTTGGAACTTTTAAATCTTTGGATTACCGTGTATTTGGTCGCTTCACTCAACGTTTTAATAATGAGCGAGAAGGAAGTAGTTCAAAAATAAAATCTGCATTATATAACATCATGGTTGATTATTCCAAGTCAAAAGACGATGTGTATGATCCAAAACATATGTATAATATGTTCAACTACGGTCATGTTGGAACTTTTAGAACAACGAGAAGACCTTCAT
>JBMLTP010000221.1:0-6287 GCA_049239885.1 Crocinitomicaceae bacterium | reverse complement strand
TTTGACGAAAAAACCATCGTAAATGGAATAATAGGACTTTTGGCAACAGGTGGCTCTACCAATCATACGATTCACTTGATTGCTATTGCACGTGCCGCTGGAATCATTATCAATTGGGAAGACATGTCAGATTTATCGGAGGTAATTCCGTTATTGACTCGCATGTATCCAAATGGCGCTGCAGATGTTAATCATTTTCACGCATCTGGAGGAATGGCATTCGTAATCAGAACTTTGTTAGAAAACGGTTTATTGCACGAAGATGTAATGACGATTATTGGAAAAGGACTAAAACGTTATACTCAAGAACCTAAAATCAACAATCACGAATTAGTTTGGGCTGATGGACCAACAGCAAGCTTGAATGAAAGTATTGTTCGCCCAGCCACAAATCCTTTTTCAAATAATGGTGGAATAAAAATTCTAAAAGGTAATATTGGGAGATCGGTAATCAAAACTGCCGCAGTTTCTGAAGAAAATTTCATCATCGAAGCGCCCGCAATTGTTTTCGATGAACAGCATGACTTAATTTCTGCCTTCAAGCGTGGAGAATTGGAAAAAGATTTTATTGCTGTTATTCCATTTCAAGGGCCTAAACAAAATGGAATGCCCGAACTTCATCAGCTAACTCCTACCCTAACCGTTTTACAAAAACGAGGTTTTAAAGTTGCTTTGGTAACAGATGGCAGAATGTCAGGTGCTTCGGGTAAAGTTCCTGCCGCCATTCACATGGTTCCAGAAGCAAAAGACGGAGGTGCAATTGGCAAAATAAAAACAGGAGATTTAATTCGCTTGAATGCACACACAGGTCAATTGGATTGTTTAGTCGAGGATTTCTTAAGTCGACCAGCAAGAAGTAAAGAAATGAATCAACAAGGATTCGGGAGAGAATTATTTAACAACCTGCGTCACCAAGTAACCACAAGTGAAGAAGGCGCATCATTCATACTTTAATTTATGATTCAAAACGGAATTGAAAAGATACTTAAGCAAAACCCAGTTATACCAGTCGCGACGATTCGAAACAAAGAAGAGCTGGAGTTAATTGTAGACAAAATTATCAAGGCAAATATTCAATGTATCGAAGTAACCTTACGTACTGACTTTGCTTATCAAGCTTTGGAGATTATTAAAGCTAAGAATTTACCGAATTTTGACCTAGGAGTAGGAACAATTACACGTGCCGATCAAATAGCAAAAGTTCAAGAAATTGGAGTTGATTTTATGGTTTCACCAGGCTTTACACCGAAATTAGCACAACATCTAAAACAATCTAGCATTGCATTCATTCCTGGAGTTTCAACTGTCAGTGATATCATGAAAGGAATGGAAGAAGATTTCAGATTTTTCAAATTCTTTCCTGCTAATCTTTTCGGTGGAATTCAAGCAATAAAAACATACGGGCAGTTATTTCCTCACATTTCCTTCTGCCCTACTGGTGGTATCTCTGAGGAAACTCATCAAGAATATCTGAACGAATCGAATATCATTTCAGTTGGTGGTTCATGGATGTTGAAGTGATCAAACCCTCTAATTAATTCAAGAAACAAGTTTCCTCAAAGAAATAATTCAAAAAAAAGAGGTTGCTATTTTCATAACAACCCCCTTTTCCTTTGTCAAACTAAAAATTACTCAACTATTACACGATTAGTTGTTTTTCCGTTAACCGAATAAACAACCATCGTGTAAACTCCTTCATTTAAATCGCTTACATCAATCGTTGTTGATTTAGCAGAATTTAAATTCAATATTCTTACTTGCTTACCTAACATGTCGACTAATTCAATTCGATTCATTCCTTGATCAGAGGTGATATTGAATTGCTCGTTTGCAGGATTAGGCGCAATACTTAAGTTAATCTCATTTTCAACCAAAGAACTTGTTGGACAAGCATCACAACTTGCAAAACAAACTACTGGAAGTGTAGCATCCGCCGATACAACATAGTAACGATTGAAAAACTCATCATTATTCGTATCAACACAAGATTCTCCACCAACAAAGAATTCTTGATCATCCCACCCATCAACTGTAAACTTGTACTCAATTGCTCCTGATGAAAGTGGGACCGTTACCTCCCAAACTGATCCAGAAGTATTTGTCATCGGCGTACAACTACCACACCAGTTATTGAAAGTTCCATTCAAGAAAACACCTGTTGCGATTGTTCCCGTATAATCGGCCATATCCACTTTAAATGTGATATTTGGATTTGGAGTTTGAACTATTTGTGTTTTTTCATAGATAAATCTCCACCAACCTGGACCGAAGTTAATATCAGCGATCATCGTATTGTCGTTGTTCGCAAATGAAATTTGGTATGTAATTGAACTTGGTGCGTTTGCTGGACTAGTTAATTCACCTCCATTGAAAACTTTAGCTAATCCAATGTGACCACCAGTTCCGTTAATTGTTAATTCACCACCGCTGTATGTAAATGTGTATGGCCCAACTCCATTATGAGGAGCAAGTGGGGTTCCGCAAGCTGCAGGATCAGTTCCTTGCCATGCTTCTAACCATGTGTTACCATCCATATAATGTGTCATTGATCCATTCGCTTCGAATTTAATTGAATCATCAAACAAACATGCTCTAGTTGTAATAGCAGCAACATCATTTGACCACCAAGAACCATCTCCTAGTGCAGGTCCAACTGCTAAAGATCCAGCACTTGGTTTTAATTTCCATGTACCAATTAACTGTGTAGCATTACTTGGACAAGGAGTACAACTATTGAAACACACAGCAGGTAATGTTACATCACCTGTAATTTGAAGGTATCTGTTGTAGAAATTATCTCCCATGTTTGGATCAATACATGCATCATTTGCAGTAAAATTTTCTTGAGCATTCCAACCATCGATTGTAAATTTATATTCAATGTTACCAGCTGGAATTGGAAGAGTTGCTTGCCACATTCCATTACCCATATCCGTCATAGGATTACAGCTTCCACACCAACCATTAAAAGATCCATTAACAAATACACCTGTTGCAATAGTTCCAGTGTAGTTACTCATGTTAACTCGGAAAGTAACGTTAGGGTCTGGAATTGTTACAGCATTAGTTCTTTGATAAACAAATTTCCACCAACCACCGCCGATGCTTATCTCTAGCGTTAGGGTATTATTATTGTTAGAAAAACTAGAAATGTAAGTAATGCTTGAAGCAGCTAAAGATGGATTATTGATTTCACCTCCGTTTATTACTTTGGCCAATCCCATGTGTGCACCTACACCATTAACAGTCAATTCTCCTGTAGTAGAATTGTAGGAATAAGTAAAAGGAGCGTTTGTAGTTCCATCATGAGGAGCAACTGGGGCACTGCAGCCATCACCTGCGGCTCCTTGCCATCCTTCAACCCAAGTACTACCATCCATATAGTGAGTAAGGGCCCCATTAGCACCAAAAGTTAAAGAATCATCGAACAAGCATGCTCTAACCGAAACATCACCTGCTGAATTCGACCACCATGAGTAGTCGCCTTGTGCTGGACCAACAGCTAAAGAACCAGCAGCTGGAGCTAATCGCCAGGTTCCCTCAATTTGTGCAATCGCATTCCATGTAAATAGGACGATTGCCGTAAATAAATAGATTTTTTTCATAGTAATTAGTTTTAAAGTATAAATATAGTATTTTTTACAATAAGTAACAAATTTATATTCTATTTGTTTTTATATTCAAATTTCTTTTCCAAATTTCCTAATCGAATTGTAAAAAAACCATCTTCAACAATGAAGTTTCCATCTTTGCCCACAAATTTCAAGTCGCTTTTAGAAATATAGAATTTACATTTACTACTTCCATTTGCAGGAATTTCAATTTTTTGAAAGCCTTTCAAAGACTTTCCATTCGGTATCAAACTTGCATAATCATCACTTACATATAATTGGACGACTTCTTTACAAGGGATTTTGGAATTGTTAGATAACTCAACTGTAATTTCTAACGAATCTTTTCCGATGAGTTCATTTTTATTTAATACTAAACTTTCGTATTTTACATTGCTGTAATTTAGGCCAAAACCAAAATCCCATTCAGGATCGTATGCATTGAATTGTCCACTTTTACTTCGATCCACACTAGCTGGATGATCGTAAAACTCAATCACTCCATCATATTTCGGATATGTGTAGGGAAGTTTACCGCTGAAATTTCTTTTGCCATAAATTAAATCAACCAATGCTTCTGCACCAAAGTCTCCGGGTAAATAAGCCTGAATAATTGCATTCGCATCGTCCACGATGTCATGAATTATTCTAGGTCTAGCCTCTAATAATACCAAAATGACTTTCTTTTCTTCAGCAGAAGCAATTCGTGCCAATTCCATTTGTTCGTTCGATAAATTCAAGGAACGAATATCACCCGGCTTTTCAGTCGATGGTAATTCTCCAAGACAAAGAACTACAACATCAGACATTTTAACTTTTTGTTTGTAATCTTCTAAATCCTTGAAACGAGTTTTTTCAAAGTCATTTTCTAAAAACAACTCTACTCCTTGAGCGAATGTGCAATTTGATTTCCCAATCTCTTTTTCAAAAGCTTCTCTAACATTGAGGCAATTTTTTGTATTGTAAGTCGTATCAACTCCCTGCCAAGTATGCGTCCAAGCACCATTTAAGAATATCAAATTATTTGCTGTCGGACCTGCGACAAGAACCTTTTGACTCGGGCTTAAAGGCAATGTGTTATTCTCATTCTTCAATAATGTTATTGACTCGAGCGCAGCTTCTTTTGACTTATTTTTGAATTCCTGACTTGCAAACTTCGTATATTGCTCTTGATTTGGCAGAGGTTCAGAATACAGACCAACTCTCGACTTAACCAAAAGAATTCTTCGAACGGCATCATTCAACCTTTCCTCTGATATTTTTCCTTCTTTCACTGCTCGAATCATGATTTCGCAGTATTCCTTGTATTGTGGACTCAGCGGAACCATACTCATATCCACACCTGCGTTGAATGCTTGAATGTAAGCGTCAGATAAAGATGGGGCAGTGCGATGAACTGAATGAACCATGATGAAATCTTCCCAATCCGACACAGCAAAACCTTCAAATCCCCAATTGTTTTTAAGTGTTTTTGTAATTAATTTATGATTTAGATGTCCTGGGATTCCATTCACTGCACCACTATTAATCATGACTGTCAAAGCCCCGTGTTCAACAGCCTTTTTAAAAGATGGCAGATAAAGCTCCTTCATGTATTTTTCAGGTATCCAAGCTGGAGTTCGATCGCGACCGCTTAATGAACCACTGTATCCAACGAAATGTTTCATACATGAAGCCACGTGAAACTTATCTGGATTCTTCCCTCCTTGATAACCATCAATAATAGCAGCTCCCATTGTTGATGCAAGGTATGGATCCTCGCCAAGTGTTTCAAATGTCCTTGACCACAGAGGCTGTCGACCCAAATCCAAAACCGGGGAAAAATTCCATGGAATACCTGAAGCTCGAGTTTCATAGGCAGTAATTTCACCAAATTGTTTTGCTAATTCTGGATTCCAAGTTGCTGCCAAACCAATCTCTTGTGGAAATAATGTTGCTCCAACGGTGTAATTTATTCCGTGAATTGCATCGATACCATAAATAATTGGATTCTTCGTTTTACCAGCAAGAAACGGTGCGTGTACAGATTTAAGTATCCCTTTCCACTCTTCCAAAGTAAACGTATGCGAACCAACATTCAATACAGAGCCAACTTTGTATTTGAAAATTGCTTCATTTAATTTATTCGTATCTATAATTGCAGGACTAACAGGAACTCCTTTTTCGTCTGTTTTTAGAATAACATCCAAGGTGATTTGACAGGTTTGACCGACTTTTTCCTCTAAGGACATTTCTGAAATACGATCATTTATTGCCTTATATTCTGGAGTCTTGACGGTTGAAGAAACGAACTCGGCATTTTTACAGGCAGTAAAAATTCCAATTATCAAAATAATTAAAAAGAATTTTATTGATTTAAAGGTTCCTGAGCTCATTATTATTGGAATACACGAACGTAATCTACATACATTTTCTGAGGAAAGATTGTTGTTCCATCAGGATTTCCAGGCCAATTACCACCAACTGCCATATTGAAGATCAAAAAGAATTTTTCTTTGAATGCACTCATATTTGCAGGTGTAATATCAACTGTATTGTAAGGAACATTATCCAAGAACCATATTATCGAACTTTGATTCCAAACAATTGAAAAAACGTGAAATTCATCTGCAAATTTTCCAGATGGAAGTGTTTTACTATTTCCAAACTGGGCATGCGATCCATTTTCGTTCCAAT
>JBMLTP010000220.1:0-5228 GCA_049239885.1 Crocinitomicaceae bacterium | reverse complement strand
GGAATCCATAAATTTCTTGGTTTCAGGGAGCGGATTGTCACATAATTCGCAACCATTCAACTTTCTACATTTATCAAGAAAGGGAATTCCAATAGATGTTTGAGATTCAACAACAAAGGAGGCTACTAAAAAAATAAAAGTTAGGGTTAATTTGTTCATGAAAAATACATTTAAATTACAAAATTAATAAACTAAAGTAACATATTGCTTTTTCACCAGAAGGAATTCATTTCATTGAAATTTACATTTCGTATATTTGGACCTCAAACAAAAAATATGGCTGTTTCACAAAAAGAATTGGAATTCAACTTTAACGAAGATCAAATGCGTTTGAAAATAAGTGCATTAGAACAAGAATTGGCAAAGATTTACGATGGCGGAGGCAAAAAACGCATCGAAAAACTTCATGAAAATGGAAAACTAACAGCCAGAGAACGAATTGAATTGTTACTTGATCCCAATACAGAACGAATAGAAATTGGTGCAATTGCGGGATATGGAATGTATAAAGAACATGGAGGATGTCCTGCCGGAGGGGTTGTTGTTGTTATCGGATATGTAAAAAAAAGACAATGCATCGTAGTCGCTAATGACGCGACCGTTAAAGCAGGTGCTTGGTTCCCGATAACAGGAAAAAAGAATTTGCGCGCACAGGAAATCGCCATGGAAAATAACTTGCCAATCATTTATTTGGTTGATTCTGCCGGTGTTTATTTACCCATGCAAGATGAAATTTTCCCAGACAAAGAAAACTTCGGTAGAATTTTCAGAAACAATGCGATCATGAGCTCGAGAGGAATTGTTCAAATTGCAGCTGTAATGGGAAGTTGTGTCGCAGGTGGTGCATATTTACCGATCATGTCAGATGAATCGCTGATTGTGAACAAAACAGGTACGATTTTCTTAGCTGGTTCATACCTCGTTAAAGCAGCAATTGGTGAAAGCATTGACAACGAGACGCTTGGAGGAGCAACTACGCAAACTGAAGTTTCAGGCATCTGCGATTATAAAGTTGAACATGATCAGGAATGTCTAGCCACAATTCGCGACCTTATGGGGAGAATTGGCAAAAAAGAAAATGCCGGATTTGATCGTGAAACTCCAACACTTCCTAAAGAAACGATTAAAAATATTTATGGAATCCTTCCTGCCGATCGCTCAAAACCATATAATACTAGGGAGATTTTAAAATGTTTAGTTGACGATTCTGAATTTACAGAATACAAACCTAGTTACGGGAAATCGATCGTTACAGCATACGCAAGAGTTGATGGTTGGAGTGTTGGAATTGTTGCAAATAATCGTGAAATTGTCAAAAATGCAAAAGGTGAAATGCAGTTTGGCGGTGTAATATATTCCGATTCAGCTGATAAAGCCGCACGATTTATTATGCTTTGTAACCAAAAAAATATTCCACTAGTTTTTCTTCATGACGTAACGGGCTTCATGGTAGGCTCCAAAAGCGAGCAAGGCGGAATCATTAAGGATGGAGCGAAAATGGTAAATGCGATGTCGAATAGCGTGGTTCCAAAGTTTTCTATCGTTATGGGAAATTCTTACGGTGCTGGAAATTATGCGATGTGTGGAAAAGCGTATGATCCTCGTCTGATTGTTGGATGGCCAACAGCGGAGATTGCTGTAATGTCAGGTGCCGCAGCAGCAAAAACACTTTTACAAATCGAGGTCGCTACACTCAAAGGAAAAGGAGAAGAAATTACACCAGAACGAGAAAAAGAGCTATTCGATTCAATTAAAAGCCGTTACGATGAACAAATTTCACCTTATTACGCAGCTAGCCGATTGTGGATTGACGCGATTATCAATCCTGCTGATACACGTAAATGGATTTCCATGGGAATTGAGATGGCTAACCATGCCCCAATCGATAAACGTTATAATGTTGGCGTATTGCAAACCTAATCGTCAGCAGAACTTTTCTTACCGTTGAAATAAAAGGTGTAAGCGAAGCCGACATTAAGAAAAGAAGCGGTTTTTGAAAATTCATCCATAGAGAATCCCATGTCAGAATCATAGCCAATTGTGCCTGGTGTGAAAGAATACCCATAAAAAGGATATCCGACGGTTAATCGATAAGAGCAATTAACATCTGCGGTTAGAACAAAACCAATGGTAGGTTCAATAAACAAAGCATCTGTTTGACGATAAAACATTCCTTTGGAGCGAAGTAAATCACTGACTGCATAACTCTGTAAATATCCAAATTTACAGCCGATATCAGTTCCAAAACGCTCCGCCCAAAATTTTTCGTGACCCAATTTCAAAAAAGCAGCTCCCGTGTGAATTCCTCCAAAAACTTTCACAGGCATTCTAAATTCATTGATTGCAAAATAGGAATAATGAACTCCTAACCCGAAGGAAATTCCACTTTTTAAACTATACTGATAATATGGCGAAGCACTTACCAATCCTTGCATGATTGATCTGTATGGCTTGTTCACAAATGAATTTGGCAAACACAATTCAAACGTAAACGAATCGTCAGGATCAATTTTTTGAGCACTGATATTCAAAGTAACTGAAAGAAGAAAAACAAGAGTTTGAAATTTTATTCGGTAATTAAACACCATATTTTTTTTTTAAATCAGTATTAACATAAAAAAAATAAAAAAAATAATCGAAATGAAACAATTCCAAATTATCTGCCAATTATGCAAATTAAGTTTACCATAAAACCTAAACAAATTTTCACTCTGTTTTTCAATTGAATATCTTGAAATTGCGAAAAGTGGAATAAAAATAAATACAAAATAGAGAGTATCGTCATATATTTTGGTTCCTATTCCG
The DNA here is from genome assembly GCA_049239885.1 of Crocinitomicaceae bacterium. GTDB lineage: Bacteria > Bacteroidota > Bacteroidia > Flavobacteriales_D > Crocinitomicaceae > UBA952. The sequence continues at coordinate 2,423 of JBMLTP010000220.1, read as the reverse complement.
TTAATTGTGTATAAATATGGAGCCCTTTCGATAGGCTGCGCATCATCATCAATAAATTGTTTTGATTCCAATGTTGAATTTTTATCTGCCTCATTGAAAAGATTTATTGCATATTCCTTCGAGTTTTGAAAATTATCTTGAATTGTATCAATAGTTTTTAATATTCTGATATTTGATTCAATATCAATAACTAATACATGAATTATACCATTTTTATCTATGTCAATTTTTAAATCTATTTCTGTTGCGCCCATTGCAGCAGGAAGAATTCCTACTAATTTTAGACTACCCAATCGTACAAATTTGTTAGAATTTTCAATATTTTCTTCTAAAATATTAACATAGATTGAATTTTGTAAATTTCTTACTGTTGTTACTTTTATTGATTTATTTAATGGGAAAATACTATTTGATTCAACAATTTTATAAAACTGTCCACCTTTTAACTCAACACCAATAGGATATGGCACAACATCCACAATCACCGATTCTTTAACTTTCCCCTCTAACATACCACTTTGGATTGCAGCACCAATAGCAATGGTTTCATCAGCAAATACATTCTTTAATGAAGCATTTCCAAATAAGTTCTTTAACACTTGTTGAATTATCGGAATTCTCGATGAACCACCAACTAATAAAATTTCATCAATGTCTTTAGAATTTAATTTAGATTTTCTCAATATTTCAGAGCAAATAATTACAATTTCAGAAATAATATCACTTATTAAATTTTCAAATAATTCTCGAGTTATTTTAGTTACAAGATGTTTATGGTTGCCATCTGCATTATAAATAAACGGCAAATTTATTTCAGAAAATAAATAACTTGATAATTCTTGTTTTGCAATTTCTGCAGCTAATTTTAATCTTGCTAATGCGATAGGATCATTTGACAAATCAATTCCTTCGTTCAGATAAAAGTTTTCAACTAAATAATCTAAAATTTTATAATCCAAGTCATCTCCACCCAAATAATTATTTCCAGAAGTTGCCAAAACCTCATATAATCCTGGAGTAAATTCTAAAATTGAAATATCTATCTTACCAGAACCAAAATCAAAAATCATTATTTTTTTATCTTCAGCTAAAATCTTATTTCCATATGCAATAGCCGCTGATGATTGTTCTGTTAATAATCGTTTAACCGATAATCCTGCTTTTCTGCAAGCGGATATTATCAAAAGCCTTTCATTATATAGAAAATTTGAAGGGACTGTTAAAATTACATCCTTAATAGTTTGATTTAGAAAAGCCTCAGCATCCTTTTTGATTTCCTTAAATATTAACACAATTACATCTTCAGATGTTATATGATTCTCACCAATCTTGAAAGAAACAAAATCATTATCATCGAATACAAAATTATTGGAACAATATTTCTGTAATTTTCTCTTGTTTTTGTTGTTTACTCCTAAAAATCTTTTTAATGATGTTATTGTATTTAAAGGATTATTTAATAATTGACTTTTGGCTGGCTCGCCAATTTTCAACGTACCATCACTCATAAATGCAACCACTGTAGCAAAAGCATTCTCACCAAATTTATCTGGGATAATTATTGGCCCTTTTTCTGTAAAAACGGAAACTTTTGTTTTAGAATTACCGAAATCAATACACAATGTCTTATTCATCTGAAAACAAATTGACTTTGTTCTATTTCTTAAATTCCTGAATCCCTTTTATCAAAAACGACTTATAACTTTGAATGTCTGGAGTATAACCGATAGCTTCTGTCAAATCGTTACCCTCGTGGTCAATAACAACATACAAAGGTTGCTGGAAACTGTTGTATTTTTCTATCTGCATTTCCGCCCATTTGTTTCCTATATTTTTTATTTGACGTTTCGCGATTTTAGAATACCTCACTTCACTCGCTGGAAGCGGTGTTCGATCATCGCAATACAAGGAGGCGATAACGAATTTCGTTTGAAGCAAAGGTCTTATTTCATCATTCGTCCAAACTGTAGATTCTGTCTTGCGGCAATTTTGGCATGCGTGTCCAGTAAAATCCAACAAAATAGGTAAATTCTTCGCTTTTGCAAATTCCGTTGCGGTTTTCAAATTATGGAATACTAAAATAGAACCATCGCCAACAGGGTGCATCTCCGCCATGTACTTCTCTGAAATTGAGTCCTTTACAATTCCTGTTTCCAATCCACCATTGACATACCTAAAATTATCCTCTGAATGTGTTCGAGGAGGCGCGATTCCATCAATTAACTTCAATGGAGCTCCGAACATTCCAGGTAATAAATAAACTGCGAAAACCAACGCAAAAAGTGCAAACATAAAACGGGTTACGCTTAATTTTTCCAACGGTGAATCGTGTGAAAATCGAATTTTCCCTAATAAATAAACACCCATTATCAAAAAGAGAACAAACCAAATGGCTACGAACCACTCTCTTGAAAGAATTCCCC
>JBMLTP010000219.1:4418-8616 GCA_049239885.1 Crocinitomicaceae bacterium | reverse complement strand
CTTGGTTTGCACCACCATGAAGAGGACCCCAAAGCGCGGAGATTCCTGCAGAAACAGTTGAGTATAAATTCGCCTGAGATGAGCCAACAATTCTTACCGTTGAAGTGGAGCAATTCTGTTCATGATCAGCATGAAGAATAAGAAGTTTATTCAAGGCATTCACAATAACTGGATCTACTTTGTAATCTTCCGTCGGCATCGCAAACATCATGTACAAGAAATTCTTGCAATAATCGAATTCGTTTTTTGGGTACATGAATGGGTGTCGCATGGAGTTTTTGTAAGACCAAGCCGCCAATGTGGGTAATTTCGCAATTAGACGGTGAACAGTCAAATTCTTCTTCTCTTGACTTCTGTTTGGATCCAACGATTCAGGATAAAACGTTGAAAGTGACGAAATCATAGATGATAAAACTCCCATTGGGTGAGCTTGAGCTGGATAGGCCTCAAAAAACTGTTTCATATCTTCGTGAACAAGTGTATGTTTCTTAATGCTTGCTTCGAACTCATCCAACTCCTTTTGAGTAGGTAATTCTCCATAAATGAGAAGATATGCAACTTCAATGAACGAAGCTCGCTCCGCTAATTGTTCAATTGGATATCCTCTGTAATGAAGTATTCCTTCTTCTCCGTCTAAAAATGTAATTGCACTTTTTGTTGCTCCTGTATTTTTGTAACCAGTATCCAGGGTAACATACCCAGTTAAGTCACGAAGTTTGGAAATGTCAATCGCCTTTTCATTCTCTGAACCGACAATCACGGGAAGTTCGTATATTTTCCCTTCTAATTCAATTTTTGCTGTTTCACCCATGTCTAAAATTTTGTCGCCTAAAATTAACAAAGAAATTCATTTGGTTTACATTCAAATTCATATTTATTAGACAATTTTTTAATAATATTATTTTTTTGCCATTTACACAAATTAGGGCAATCTCTTTTTGTTTTCTTTCGCCCATCCATTTTTAGGATCAATTTTCAGTATTTCGTCGTATACCTTACCTGCTTCGATGTATTTATTTTGTTTGTGAAGGTTTAGCGCTTTTTCAGCAAGTTCATCGATTTTAATTAAAGTCAGGTTATCCGATGCGCACGTGGCATTCTGATTTATATGAAGTGAGGCTTCATAGAATTGTTTAGCTTTATCTAATCTCATTTCACCATGAAGTTTCATTCCTTTCGAGCAATTCCATTCCGCTGACCATGGAGAATAGAATAAAGCAATTAGAGAAAACAAAAACATTGCGAATAACAGGATTGTTGAGGCCAGTTTGAATTTTGAGAATAAGCCAGCAAATAAAATTCCAAAGATTAATCCTGAACATAATGCGATAGTTGCGATGTTCCAGTTTGAAATTCTATTCATCAACTCACAAAATGGAATGAATAAAACCATAACGATTAAAGCGAGGTTTTTTGTGACAATTCGAAATCGTTGATCGATGAACGTTTTCCCGAAAATAAACCCAAACAACGCGTAATTTACACCAGAAAGTCCTATCCCTGCATCATTTGAAAGTGAGACTTGAAAAGTCGAAGTAACCAAAGAAGCTAAAAGTCCAAACACGAAAAGTTTCCAAAATCCAATTCGACGTTCGACATAGGAAGCGATTAATAGTGTGGTCAATAAATTAACTAATAAATGAGCGGATTGAAAATGGACAAAACTATTTGTGACAACACCCCAATATTTTCCGCTAAAGATTTCAATCGCTGTTGGTGCTCCAAACTTTGACAATGTGGAATCTGATATAGAGGTTCCTTGTTCTGTTAAGTTAACCGCAAAAAATAAGATAATTGAACTAATTAAAATAAAATAGGTAAATCTGGCGGATTTAAGATTCTTTTTGATCGTGTTAATGATTTCAATCATAAAGATTTATTTAAGTTTAGAAGTCGAATTTAACAAAATGATTTCAATAAAAAAAAGAGGCTGTTTCAAGTTGAAGACAGCCTCTTTCAGGTTAAATTTTCAACTATTACTGCTTGATAAACTGTTTTATTAGTGCTTTATTATTACTGTAAATACCTAAATAATAAGTTCCAGAAGCTAATTTTTTACTCATCTCAATGGTTTTCTTTACTTTCCCATCGATTACTGTTAGTTTGAACTCGGAAACCAATTGACCTTGAATATTAAATAATTTACAATATGCATGATCTTCATTCAAGCCTTCAATCTCCAGTTCGAAAATGCCATTGTTAGGGTTTGGATATAAATTAACCAATTCAAAACCAATTTCATCAATTCCGGCAACTTCATCAACAACAATTGTAGTTGTATTAATGCATCCATTTGCATCTTTTATATAACAAGTATAAGTTCCTGCACCTAAGTTTGAGAATAAAGATCCTGAATAGTAATTAGTTCCATTGATGGAGTAGGTGTAAGGCGTTAAACCACCACTTCCTGTTAAAGTAATTGAACCATTTGTTGTTCCAGAAGCAGCTGCGGTAGGAACTCCCGAAAGAGTAACTAGAGTTGGTTCTGTAATCGTTGTATTAAAAGTTTGATTGCACCAGTTTGCGTCTGTTGCTGTAATTGTATAATTCCCCGCTGACAAACTAGTAAAAGATCCACTTGGACTATTGATTGTATTTGTGTACGGAGATGTTCCTCCTGAAACGTTCACTGCAATTGACCCGTTGTCATTGCCAAAACAAGTAATCATTGTAGGAATGGCATTTAAAACAAGTTGGCTTGGTTGTGTTATTTCGATGGTAATTTCACTTTGACATCCGTTTGCATCTTTTGAAATCACTTGATACTCACCAGCTGCTAAATTTGAAAAAACGGAACCAGATTGAAAAGTTGAACCATCTAATGAGTAATCATATGATCCTTGTCCGCCAGTTGCAGTTATTGAAATTTCAGCAGTTGACTGTCCAAAACAATTTATAGTTGCTGTTTGGGTGTAATTGGATGTTATCGAATAAGGAGTCGTTAAATTAAATACATCGCTAATTGAACAACCAGTATTATCAGTTATTGAATAGGTATAACTTCCTGGTGCTAAATTTGAAAAAGTTGGATCTGTTTGCACCGGGCCACCATTCAATGAAAAGGTAAATGGAGCTGAGCCACCATTTGTTTGTAATTCTATAATTCCACTATTAGTTGTGCAACCTGGTTGAGCGATCACATTCGAAGATGTTGCAAAACTTTGAGCACCACTAACGGAAATACTTACACTTTTTGTATCATTACAACTATTATCATCAGCTGCGCCATTAGCGGACACAAGAGAAACATTCACATTGTTTGCTCCAGCATTCAATCCGCTAATAAATACAAAAACTGTATCTCTGTTTCCAACGCCAATTAATTGAGTCGAAGAATAATTTACGGTTGTTAAGTTTCCTGTACCTATTTGCCAAGAAAAAGAACCTGAGGTAATTGGAGACAAACCGCGATTTTCAATAATTAAACCAATTTGAGCCGAGGTACCACAAATATCTCCATTTGAAACTTGAAAAAGGCCTACCAATGCTGCATCCAAATTCTCAGGATCCATTTTTACTGCTATGTTTCTCGTCTTGGTTCCACCCGCGTAATATACACCCGTGTAATAAAAAGTTTCGCCATCAAAATCGTCAATACACATGTGATGGTAATCTCCCCAGCGTGTATCCCCAGTTTTAGAACCTGTGCCTGCAATCAAAGTTGTTTCAGGCATTGTCATCACATTCAGTGGATCACATGGTCTCCTTCCAGTCATTTTTAAAGAAGGAAAATCACCAACACTATTTGACGAAGTGGAGTAGGCCATTATGATATTGCCCCATTTGTCAATATTAATTGCCGGCATCCATCTGCTTGTTGTAGTTCCTGGGGCATAGGTGCCTTCTTGGTATTTATACCATGTAGGGGTCGTAACACCAGCATCACGTCTAAGTTCAATCCATCTAACACCAGCTCTATCCGCTCCATTTACATCCGTAGATAAAGAAAGAACCATCGCTTGGTGCGTTTCAAAAACTCGCATTGGAGCCTTATACATAACGGTTTCCCTTAAAGGATCAAGTCTATTCGTTGTATTTGGCTGGGCAATACACGTAAAACTAGTTAAGCCACATAGCTTGGAATCAATTTCAGCTATGGAAATATCTTGGATTTTAGCAACTGTTGCTAAAATCCAAGATATTTCCATAGCTGAAATTGATTCCAAGCCACATAGCTTGGAATCAATTTCAGCTATGG
>JBMLTP010000219.1:2841-4408 GCA_049239885.1 Crocinitomicaceae bacterium | reverse complement strand
TCGATCCAATCATTTGTACCGCTATCAGGAGAGCCATTTGAATGAGATTCATCATCACGGTGTCTTACAAAAAGAGGCTTCATTCCAGTTGGTGCTGAAAGATCGCCTTCAATGTCAACTGGAGTAATCGATTGAAAACCAAAACCATTTAATGCATATCCAATTGCAATCTTAATAAATGGAGACGTTGCGCCTGTAATGAGTGAACTCAATTTCATCGCATAAGTAGTTGGGGGTCCGCCTTCATTTGTAGTAACGAGCAATGCATCAGATGTTGGGCTAATACTCCACTTTGGATAATCAGGAAATTGATTACATGTAAACTGGTAAGTCCAATAAGCTCCCTGCGGATTACTAGTTTGAGAAACGTGCACCAAAAGTTTGTTTCCTGAACTGGAAAACTCTGTCAAAATCCATTTTTTCGCTGGTTTGTAGTAGAGAACTATAGGATCGCCAGCTCCTGCAGGACCACCTAACGTTTGCATGGTGTAAGTTGAGTTTCCAACGGTGGCACCCGTTAACTTGTTCATAATTCGGTATGAAGAGCCACTAAATGAATTCGTAGCTTGAATGTAGTATAAACTGTCAGCCTCTCCTGAAGGATCTGGGGGAGAAAGATTTGAACCCAAACCTTGAACATCCCAAAGTTTAGTCGCAGCTGCATTTTTTTCAGCAATTTCATGTTGTTGCCAAACCCAATCTGGTAAATGTGTATTGGAATTATCAACTTCAATCAATTCACGACCTTTGAAATTCGGTTTGATAATGTGATTTTTTGGTTCAATCCCCAAATTATTAGCTTCGATAAGATGGCTAATTGTTGGGCTAACATTACCCATGAAATCGGATTTTTGAGATTTTACCGAAAAGGAAATGAATAAAATAAGTAGTGAGTGAAATAAGGTTTTTTTCATTTTATGAGTTTAGTCCGCTGAAATTAATAAAAAATCCTAATTTCCATTAATTTCGTGGCCAAAATATGGTTAAATGAATTTCAAGATTTTTCTATCTCCAACAAAAAATACCAATCTATTTTCCATTCGACAAAAAATCGTCTCTATTCCACAATTCACTAGGGAGGCAGAATTGATTGTTGAAAAATTGAAAACAAAGAAACTAGAAGAGATTGCTAAGATGATGTCAATTTCGACTAAAATAGCACAATTGAATTTAGATCGATTTAATAACTGGAAGAAAAGTTGTGGATCCGAGGAGGAGTTTCATGCCATTCAAATGTATGCAGGTGAGGCATTTAAAGCGTTTGATTTTCAGACATTGGATAAACGCTATTTTGAAAAAACGCAAGAAACCCTTTTTATTTTTTCCGGTTTATATGGTATTTTAAAACCCTTTGATTTGATTTATCCGTATCGTTTGGAAATGGGGTTAAATTATTCACCAAATTCGGTAGATCGCAATTTATACAATTTTTGGAGTGAAAAAGACTCGAAAATGCCCCCAGGTTCTCCCTCCAAATTTTATCAATTATTTGAAGTGATAGAAACCATTTACGCTTCTTTTTAAGTTTAAAAATAAAACTTTTTTTAGTTTAAGTCGTAAAATTATC
>JBMLTP010000219.1:0-2831 GCA_049239885.1 Crocinitomicaceae bacterium | reverse complement strand
TAAAAAAAGATGACGTAATTTTCAATTTAGCTTCTCAAGAATACTCAAATGTGATTGATTTTAAAAAATTAGACAGAAGAGTCATAACGCCTTATTTTAAAGAGTTTAAGAATGAAAAATATGCTTCAATTTCCATGTTCTCTAAAAATGCGCGAGGAAAAATGGCTCGCTTTTTAATTGAAAATGAGTTGAAAACAATTCAAGATTTGAAATCGTATAATTTGGATGGTTATTCTTATAACGAAAAGTTATCCAATGATAATGATTGGGTTTTTGTTCGATAAAATCCCAACTTACTCAGGATTTAGTAGTACACCTGAAAGGTATATCTTGAAACACTTTCCTCTCTAATAAAAAACATCATGACTTTAGGTTGGGTCAAAGAATCTTTACCTGTTTTAATAATTTCAATTTCTGGTTTGAATTCTTTAGTATCAATCCAGACATTTTTTTGAGAAAAAGAATAATCATCAGAAACCAATTTTTTAATGAATTCTTCATCGATCCAATTAACTGAGTCTTTGTGAATCCCTAATGCTTTTAATCCAAGGAGATAAGCTCTCTGTTCATTTCTTTTAAGCAATTCAAAAACCTCGTTGCTCATTTGGCCTCCAAATCGGTAGTCATCCTCATAAATATTCGTTTCAATTGCCTGCTGCGAATAGGACCCAAAAGTAAAAAGGGTTATAAAGACTGTAATGAATCGTTTTTTCATAACATCAGTAATCCAAACAATTAATTTGAAACAAGACTTTCTATTGCTTCAAAGAGCAGAGATCCTTGTCTCCAATAACCAGAACGAAGAAAATGTATAAGATCTTTATTGACCAGACCTTCTTTTTGCCAAACCAACATACTCCCTTTTCCTCCCATTGTTTTATATAAATCCCAAATTGCACAATTGTTTTTAATTGCCTGGGTTCTAAGCACAGCTGATACGGATTGAACGGTTGCGTTTTCAATAGGAATTCCTTTTCGGACACGATAGTTTTCCGAAGGAAGTGTCAATATTATATTTACACTTGGTGAATTTGCTTTTATCTTTTGAATTAAGTTATCCACCTCATTTGAAAATTTTTCTTTCTCATAATTTGGGTCGAAGGATTCGTTCGTTCCTAACGAAATAATCACCAAATCGGGAGAGAATAACTTAAGTTGCTCTGAAAAATAGGCTGTGTTATTAAAATCTTGATAGCGAGCACCTGCTACACCAGCTGAATTGTAAATGATTCCATTAGTTGAATTTTCAAAATAAATTCCATGAATCGTGAGTTTAGAACCGGTAAAGGCGATTTTTAAATTTGTCTGTTCTTTTTCAAGACTTAATGTTATTGTATCAAATTCGGAGTTTGAAGCCTTTTTCGAAATTCGATTATTTAACGAGATTTCCCCTGTTTTATCCATTGTGAAAATGACTATGGCTTTTATAAATGGGTTTTTTAATGAGTCTTTAATCAAATTCACATCTACTTCTCCTTCGGAGGTGAGACTTTGAATGCCCATACCCGAAATACCTAAATTAAATTTGTGAGGATAATTTATATTCCAACTATTTATCCATTGCACATTGGATGTGATTGTGAAATCTTTCGGTCCATTTGTTTTCGCAAGAGAGTAGGGGAAAACCAATCCTCTTCCGCCATTTCCGAATTTCTTTTGAGTTTGGCGACGAGCTTCACCTGTAAAATTATCTGGTTGAACATGTGAGTCGCCGATATGAAGAATTTTAATTTTTTTATTTTTCCCAGATGATAGTTGGTTTAATTTAAAGGTGAATTCCGTAAGCGATGAGTCCGTATTTTCAAGTCTAGAGTTATTTTCTTGAGCTTTCGAAAAAGTGCAAATGAGCAAGAACAAACAAAGAATGCGATTTATCATGTCATTAAAACTGAAAATAAATAAACGGTTGAACTACAGATGATTTCATCTGAATCATACCCTGTATGACAATAATCAAAAGTAGGATTTTGAATACGAGATCCAAGCGATTATAAGACTGAATAATTTCGTTTTTCCAACTTTTAGACATGATAGTAAATGTAAATCCTGAAACTAACAAAACGAATAGAATTGGATTGGATTCAATAACAGCTAATATCATTCCAAGATTGTGATTGGTGAAAATGTTTTTATACATTACCCAGGAATCTTCCATCGAATTCGCTCTAAATGGAATCCATAGTAGAGAAACCAAGTTAAACGTAATAAACCATGATGTGAATTTTATCCATTTACTTTCAGTGTTTGGAGATTTGTAATTTATCCAGAGTTTGTGAATGATTAATAGTACTCCATGAGCGGCACCCCAAAAAATGAATTTCCATTCCGCACCATGCCAAAATCCACCAATAAGCATGGTAACTAACAAAAATAAAAGTTGCATCCTAAATCCTTTTTGATTTCCACCTAATGGAATGTAAATGTAATCCCTTAACCAAGAGGAGAGCGAAATGTGCCATTTTCTCCAAAATTCAGTAATATTTAGAGATTGATAAGGGGAATCAAAATTTAGACAGAGTCTGTAACCCAAAAGCAACGCGATACCTATTGCCATATCTGTGTAACCACTGAAGTCACAAAAGATTTGAAGCGTATAACAGAGGCTTGCCAATAAGTGTTCACTTCCACTAAATCCTTGAGGTGCGGAAAAAACAATGTCAGAATATTGTGCAATGTAATCAGCGATAATCGCTTTTTTAATTAGTCCTTTTGTGATCAGGAAAAAGGCCTCGTTCAGATTAGGTTTTGTTAATTTGAACTTCTTTTTAAGCTGAGGAAGAAAGTCTTTCGCACGAACTATGGGACCTGCAACAGGGCATGTCCAACATTGC